>NZ_PPRF01000032.1 GCF_002902145.1 Staphylococcus rostri
AAATTATTGTATCTCATTTCCATAATATCGAAACGATGTAGGTTATATGGTATAATGCTTCCGTTAGATTATATATAAAGGAGAAAGTGCATGTTACAAGTTACGGATGTTAGTTTACGTTTTGGTGACCGTAAATTATTTGAAGACGTTAATATTAAATTCACACCAGGCAACTGTTACGGCTTAATCGGTGCAAACGGTGCAGGTAAGTCTACATTTTTAAAAATTTTATCAGGAGAACTTGATTCTCAAACAGGTCACGTATCATTAGGAAAAGACGAGCGTTTAGCGGTATTAAAGCAGGACCACTTTGCGTATGAAGATGTTCGCGTGTTAGATGTTGTAATTAAAGGTCACGAGCGTTTATATGAAGTGATGCAAGAGAAAGATGCCATTTATATGAAACCTGATTTCAGCGATGAAGATGGGATTCGTGCAGCAGAACTTGAAGGTGAATTTGCAGAAATGGACGGCTGGAATGCTGAGTCTGATGCAGCGACCCTATTATCAGGTTTAGGTATCGACACAAGCTTGCATGATAAGAAAATGTCAGAGTTAGAAAATAATCAAAAAGTGAAAGTCTTATTGGCACAAAGTCTGTTTGGTTCGCCAGATGTTTTACTACTGGATGAGCCTACCAATGGTTTGGATATCCAAGCGATTAGCTGGTTAGAAGATTTCTTAATCAACTTTGATAATACTGTGATTGTCGTATCCCATGACCGTCACTTCTTAAATAATGTATGTACACATATCGCCGACTTAGACTTTGGTAAAATTAAAATCTATGTTGGTAACTATGATTTCTGGTATCAATCAAGCCAACTTGCGCAAAAAATGGCACAAGAACAAAATAAGAAAAAAGAAGACAAAATTAAAGAATTGCAAGAGTTTATTGCACGCTTTTCTGCCAACGCGTCTAAATCTAAACAAGCAACGAGCCGTAAAAAGCAATTAGAGAAAATTGAATTAGATGATATTCAACCATCATCAAGACGTTATCCTTTCGTGAAGTTCTCTCCTGAACGTGAGATTGGTAACGACTTATTGTTTGTTGAAGGTGTTTCAAAAACAGTTGATGGCGAAAAAGTATTGGATAATATTTCGTTTACTATGAATCCAAACGATAAAGCTGTATTGATGGGTAGCAGCGAGATTGCGAAAACGACATTGTTGAAAATCTTAGCTGGCGAGTTGGAGCCGGATGAAGGAACGGTTAAATGGGGTGTGACAACTTCACAAAGTTACTTCCCTAAAGATAACTCAGCATTTTTCGAAGGTATTGATATGAACTTGGTTGATTGGTTACGCCAATATGCGCCTGAAGATGAACAAACGGAAACATTTTTACGTGGTTTCTTAGGCCGTATGTTGTTCAGTGGCGAAGAAGTTAAGAAAAAAGCGAGTGTATTATCGGGTGGCGAAAAAGTACGTTGCATGTTAAGTAAAATGATGCTTTCAAGTGCCAACGTCTTGCTTTTAGACGAGCCAACAAACCACTTAGACCTCGAAAGTATTACATCAGTCAATGAAGGCTTGAAATCTTTCAAAGGCTCAATTATTTTCACATCACATGACTTCGAGTTTATTAATACAATCGCAAACCGAGTGATCGATTTAGATGTACCAACAGGTTTATCTAAAGAGATGCCTTACGAAAGCTATTTAGAAGAAAAAGGTATTTTAAAATCAAAATAAGCGTTACGCTCAAATCGGACTGGTGACATACACTGGTTCGATTTTTTGGTAGTGGGACAGGGGTTGGGACAAAAGCGCTTAGGATTTGAGCAGAACCGAACGATGAGCAAAATTGCTTTTCAAATTTTGCCGAAATCGTGGCAGTTCTGTCGAAAATCCTGCTTTTGGGACACCGTTTATCGGTTTCCCAGTGCTTAAATTTATTGTGTCCCACCCCCGTTGTCCCAGCCCTATTGTGATTGTGTGCTTTAAGAACACGACAGAACGCATATGTGTTAACTATGATTAAGGCGCTGTTCCCCTGTTCTTTTACGGTTCTGCATCCAATATTTTAAAAGTAATTATTGTCTGTAAATTAAAAAAAGTTTGCAAATGCTGTTTACAGGTTATGTCATAGTATGTATAATATGAACCATATTAATTAAATATTTTCTGATGAGGCGCATCAATCATGAGTAGATATAATCATTTGTCTGCAAACAATTTATATCGAAAGGGTGCGATGCCGAAATAAACAGACTTTGCAGAATCTGTTTATTGGATTCTAAGGTTAAGAGCTAAGAATCTGTCATTATTCTATTGATAATGGAGTGCATCACTTGTATATAAATGAGACAAGTTCGCACGACGGACTTGTTTTTTTATATATTATGTGACTCTCCCCTAATGTGAGGAGGTCAAAAAATGAAACATATTTTGCTGAAATTGATTGATGATGGATAACAACTAAATTCATCAATAATTTATTTTCTGAATTATGTGAAATGAAAGAATAAAAATAACAATTTAAGAAGATGGAGTGAATAGCATGGTAAAATTAGTAGTCGCAGGTGCAACAGGATTAGTAGGTTCTAAAATTTTGGAGACAATTGATCGTAAAGGCATTCCTTTCGATGAACTTGTATTGTTTTCATCAAAACGTTCTGCCGGACAAGAGATTGAGTTTCAAGGTCAAACGTATACTGTGCAGGAGCTTACTGAAGCAGCGACAGACGGTGACTTTGATTACGTGCTAATGAGTGCAGGTGGTGAGACAAGTAAACGCTTCGCCCCACTGTTTGAACAACATGGTGCGATTATTATCGATAACTCAAGTCAATGGCGTATGACTGAAGATGTAGATTTAGTTGTTCCAGAAGTCAACGCGCCTAAGTTTACACGTGGTATTATTGCCAACCCGAACTGTTCAACAATTCAATCGGTCGTACCGTTGAAACCGTTACAAGATAAATACGGATTGAAACGTGTCGCATATACAACATACCAAGCCGTATCAGGTTCAGGTATGCAAGGTAAAAAAGACTTGGCAGATGGTGCGCATGGTGCAGAACCAAAAGCATATCCACATCCAATCTATAATAACGTCTTACCACATATCGACGTCTTCTTAGATAATGGTTATACAAAAGAAGAACAAAAAATGATCGATGAAACGAGAAAAATCTTAAATGAACCTACATTAAATGTTACTGCCACTTGTGTACGTGTGCCAGTGCAAGACAGCCATAGTGTTCACATTAATGTAACACTAGATCAACCAGCAACAGTTGAAGAAATTCAAGCGTTATTCGATGCAGACCCACGCGTTGTATTAGTCGATAATCCAGCGAACAACGAATACCCACTCGCAATCCATTCAACAGGTCGTGATGAAGTGTTTGTAGGACGTATTCGTAAAGATGATTCGTTAGACAATACATTCCATCTTTGGGTAACATCAGATAACTTATTGAAAGGTGCTGCACTGAATGCTGTACAAGTGTTAGAACAGGTTCTCGAATTGAAAGGAGAATAGTGTTATGACACATATTTTTGAAGGGACAGGCGTTGCAATGATTACGCCTTTTACAAATAACGAGGTAGACTATGAGGCAATTCGCCGACAAGTGAACTTTTTAATAGAGAATGGCATCCAATCTTTAATTGTGAATGGAACAACTGCAGAAAACCCATCACTAACTGGTGAAGAAAAGGATCAAATCTTACAAACGGTAATTGAAGAAAATCGTGGACGCGTACCGATTGTCGTTGGTACCGGCACAAATAATACACAACGTTCAATTGAAGCGTCATTACGTGCAAAAGAATTAGGTGCCGATGCCATTATGTTGATTACGCCCTACTATTTAAAAACGAGTCAACGTGGTTTGATTGCGCACTTTGAAACGATTGCGGATGCAGCAAAGTTACCGGTTATCTTGTACAATGTCCCATCAAGAACGAACAGCACGATTGAACCTGAAACGATTGAACATTTAAGTCAACATCCATATATTGTGGCGTTGAAAGATGCAACGAATGATTTTGATTATTTAGCAGATATTCAATCACGTGTTGATACGTCACAGTTTGCGTTATATAGCGGTAATGATGACAACATTGTGAGATATTTCAATGAAGGTGGACAAGGTCTTATTTCGGTTGCGGCAAACGTTATTCCAGCAGCGTTTCAACGTGTTTATACAGATGCTGAAAATCGTGCCAGCAACTTTGAACCGATTGGTAAGTTATTAACAGCGATGTCGGTTGACGTAAACCCTGTTCCAATTAAATATTTGGCGGCGTTAGAAGGCTTCGGTCAATATGAAGTGCGTTTGCCACTTGTAGCATTGAATGCACAAGAACAAGCGACGTTAAAAGCGGCGTATGAACAATTTAAAGCGGAGGTTCAAGCATGAAAATATTATTAATTGGCTATGGTGCCATGAATCAGCGTGTTGCACGTCTTGCAGAAGCGGCAGGTCATGAGATTGTCGCGGTGATTCCGAATAAAAATCACGATGCAATTCCCTACCCTACTGTCAATCAAATTAATGAAGCGACAGAGGCTGATGTGGCGATAGATTTTTCACATCCGAACTTGTTGTTGCCATTACTTGAACAAGATTTTGAATTGCCATTAGTGATTGCAACAACTGGTGAAAAAGAGACAATCACAGCCAAACTTCACACACTTTCTCAAAAAATGCCTGTCTTTTTCAGTGCGAATATGAGTTATGGCGTGCACGTTTTAACTAAGTTATTAGAAGTTGCTGTGCCATTGCTTGAACAATATGATATTGAGCTGACAGAAGCACATCACAACCAAAAAGTAGATGCGCCGAGTGGGACATTAGTGAAACTATACGATGTGATTGAGCATCTACGTGATGAAGTGCAACCTGTCTATGATAGAAGTCAACAAAATGCGAAACGTGAGAAAAATGAAGTCGGTATTCACTCATTACGCGGTGGTACAATTGTTGGCGAACATGATGTTCTATTTGCAGGTGTGGATGAGACAATTACCCTTTCACACCGAGCACAATCTAAAGATATCTTTGCAAACGGTGCGTTAAATGCGGCTGAAAAGCTCGTTCAACAAGAACCTGGATATTATACATTCGATAATTTATAAGGAGCGTACGTAAACATGGTCAAAAATTTTACTGCGGAAGAAATCATTCAATATATTAGCGATGCAAAAAAATCTACCCCATTAAAAGTATATGCAAATGGGAATTTCAATGGCGTCGACTTCCCCGAACAATTCAAAGTATTCGGGTCAGACGATTCAAAAGTTATTTTCTGTGAAGCAAGTGACTGGCAAGCATTTTATGAAGCGAATGCCGCTGCGATTACAGAATTAGAAATTGAAATGGATCGTCGTAATTCAGCAATTCCATTGAAAAACTTAGTAAATACAAATGCACGTATTGAACCAGGTGCTTTTATTCGCGAGCACGCGGTTATCGGTGACGGTGCCGTTGTTATGATGGGTGCAACAATTAACATTGGTGCTGTTGTTGGAGAAGGCACAATGGTTGATATGAACGCGACATTAGGCGGACGTGCAACAACTGGTAAAAATGTACACGTTGGTGCAGGTGCGGTATTAGCAGGTGTTATTGAACCACCTAGTGCAGAGCCAGTTGTCATTGAAGACAATGTATTAATTGGTGCAAATGCCGTTGTACTAGAAGGTGTGCGCGTCGGTGAAGGTGCGATTGTTGCTGCAGGCGCAATTGTGACGCAAGATGTACCTGCTGGCGCTGTAGTCGCAGGTACACCAGCAAAAGTAATCAAACAAGCAAGTGATGTTGCCGATTCAAAACGCGAAATCGTCTCAGCATTACGTAAACTTGATGAGTAATATCCTGAAAGTCTAAACCCGAGGACGGGATATTAATAGAAACATTCAAATTAAATTTGAGATTTCATATAGAAGGCAGTAGCTGACTGAAGCAAATTGTTATGCCAGTCATCCCTGCCAAAGGGGCTGGGACACAATAAATTTAAGTACTGGGAAGCCGATAAACGGTGTACTAAAAGTAGGATTTTCGGCAGAACTGCCATGATTTCGGCAAAATCAGGAGCACTACAGAAATCTTATGCGCTAGCAAAGATTTCGTTGTAGCGCCCGGCAAGGTTGAGTAGATGTGTGACAAGCCAAGGGTGTAGTCACACATCAGTCAACTACTGCCAGAAGCATGAACAGCATCGTTCGGTTCTGCTCAAATCCTAAACGCTTTTGTCTCAACCTCTTCTGCTTTTGTTACATAACAAGGAGTGAAAAGAATGAGTGAGTTAGAGTTTGTTACGCAACATAGACGTTATTTACACGCCCATCCAGAGTTGAGCCTAGAAGAATATGTGACGACGGACTATATCATACAATTTTTAGAAGCTGAAGGTATATCATATGAACGTCCATTAAAAACGGGTGTCGTTGCCTATTTAGAAGGACAATCTGATAAAACAATTGCTTTTAGAGCTGATATTGATGCGTTACCGATTCATGAAGAAAATGATATTGGCTATCGCAGTGAAGTAGATCAAGTTATGCATGCTTGTGGTCATGACGGCCATACGACAGCATTAATGTTGCATGTCAAACGATGCAAAGCGCTTTATGATGAAGGACGCCTCCCCCACAATGTTGTATTTATTTTCCAACCAGCTGAAGAATCAGGTGGCGGTGCGAATTTACTCATTAAATCTGGAAAGTTAGATGCGTATCAAATTGATGCCATTTATGGTGTGCACATTATGCCGTTCGTTGATGAAGGTTCAGTTGTTGTACGTGATGAAGAAATTACAGCAAGTGCGACGGAATATCGCTTTTATTTAGAAGGTAAATCAAGTCATGTCGCGAACAAAGAACAAGGCCACTCAACAGCTGAAGCGATGCAGCATTTACTCACACAGTTGGCTCAAATTCAGCAATATCACTTGAATGGTTTGCAACGTAATATTGTACATATCGGTCGTTTTCATGCAGGTGAAGCCATTAATACAGTTCCAAGTAATGGTTATTTAGAAGGTACGATTCGCACGTACGATATGGCTGACCTACAACAAGTACAAAGTCAAATGCAAAAAATTGCACAAAGTATAACGTTATTATTTAATGTGCAGTGTGAGGTAAAGTTTGAAGAAGGCTATCCGCCAACAATTAATACGCCAAGTTTGAAAAAATATGTGGTTGAAAGTTTACAACACAATCATCAAACGGTAATCGAACCTAAAACACCGTATTTATTTGGTGAAGATTTCAGTTTCTATCAACAACTCGCTCCTTCTTATTTTGTATTTGTTGGAACGCGTAATGAATCACAACAGTTTGTTCATGGCTTACATACGCCACGACTGAACTTTGATGAGCAGATTTTAATTAACATTGCTGACTATTATGAACGACTATTATTTAACTATGATGAGGTGGTCGAATGACGGCAATATGGCGTGTAGATCGTAAAATTTTCCAACAAAATGTACGACAAGTACGAAATGGTCAACCAATCATGGCTGTCGTTAAAAACAATGCGTACAACTACGGTTTGGCATTTGCGATTGAACAATTTTGGGAAGCGGGTATACGATGTTTTAGTACGACATCGCTAAAAGAAGCGGTTGAAATTCGCTCGCTCGCCCCTACTGCAACCATATTTTTAATGAATCCAATACGTGATTTTGATGTGTTGCGCGAGCATGATATTCACATGACGCTCCCCTCTCTTGCTTTTTATTACGAACATAAACAAGCGCTAGCGGATGTCAAAGTGCATTTAGAATATGAGAATTTACTACACCGTTCAGGCTTTAAAACATTAGCGGAATTACAAGAAGTATTGGCAGATCACGAAGCAAATGATGCGCCTAAAATGCTGATTACCGGTTTATGGACGCACTTTGGCTATGCGGATGAATTTGATGTGCCAGATTATGAAATTGAGCGTACTGCATGGTTGGAAATTGTTGAAAAATTGCTAGACCAAGGTTATACATTTGAGATGATTCATGCACAAAATAGCGCGAGCTTTATACGTGAAGGACACATTTTCCCGCATCATACACATGCACGTGTGGGGATTGCACTGTATGGTTTACGTCCGTATTCATCGCTGTCGAGAGATCAAATCTCCCAAGCATTAACTGTACAAGCGAATGTATTACAAGTACGAACTGTTCAAGCTGGTCAACATTGTGGTTATAGTTTTGCGTATACAGCAGAGCAAGACAACACACGTCTGGCTGTTGTGGACTTGGGGTATGGTGACGGTGTGTTACGTACACGTGCACAACATGACGTCTTAATTAACGGCAAACGTTATCCAATTCGTGCGCTCATGATGAGCCATATGTTTGTCGAAGTTGATGACCATGTCAAAGCGCAAGACGTCGTAACGCTATACAATGAAGATTTACGAATTGATGATTATACATTTAAAGGTGTCGGTGCAAACTCAGAACAATTGAGTGCACTTAACCTGGATTCTTTAACGAAGGAGTACACAAATTAATGACAGTAACTTATAACAAATCAGGAGAACTCACAATTGACGGCACAAGTTTAAAAACAATCGCCCAAAGTTTTGGCACGCCAACAATTGTGTATGATGAAAATCAAATACGTCAACAAATGAGACGCTACCATCAAGCATTTCAACATAATGATATTGGCTATGTACTATCATACGCTTCTAAAGCTTTTACATGTATCCAAATGATCAAACTTGTTGAAGAAGAAGACTTTGACTTAGATGTTGTGTCAGAAGGAGAATTGTATACGGCGATTGAAGCGGGTTATGACCCTAAACGCATTCACTTCCATGGTAACAACAAAACAAAGCAAGAAATTCAATATGCCCTCTCACAAGGGATTGGTTATTTTGTCGTAGATGCACTGGATGAAATCGCCCTACTAGACGAATATGCGACAGATACAGTAGACGTGCTGATTCGCGTTAATCCAGGTGTTGAAGCACATACGCATGAATTCATTCAAACGGGTCAAGAAAAAAGTAAATTCGGCTTGTCATTGAAACATGGATTAGCAGAACAAGCCGTTGAGATGATTCATCAAAGCCATCATTTAAACTTAAAAGGAATTCATTTCCATATCGGCTCACAAATTGAAGAAACAACAGGCATGATTGAAACAGCCAAAATGGTACTCGAATGGTTGAATGAACATGCAATTGAGATTGAGCTACTCAACCTCGGTGGCGGCTTTAGTGTTGAATATGTTGAAGGTGATCAATCATTCGATATTGAGGCAGGTATTACAGAAATCGTTCAAGCTATTAAACAAAAATGTCGTGAGCTGGATTACCCGATTCCAACATTAAGTATTGAGCCAGGACGCTCTATCGTTGCAGAAGCAGGTGTGACATTATATGAAGTAGGTACGATTAAAGACATCCCTTCCGTCAATAAATACATCTCAATCGATGGTGGTATGAGTGACCATATTCGTACAGCACTGTATGATGCGAAATACAAAGTAATGCTCGTTAATCGTAATGAGAAAGCAGATCAAGTCGTTACGTTAGCAGGTAAATTGTGCGAGTCAGGCGACATTTTAATTCACGAAGCGGCACTCCCATCTAGTGTTGCGCGCGGTGATTATTTAGCAGTGTTATCAACGGGTGCCTACCATTACAGTATGGCATCTAACTATAACCAAATTCAAAAACCTGCAGTATTCTTTGTGGCGAATGGTAAAGCGCGTGAAGTTATTAAGCGCCAATCATTACGTCAATTGATTATTAATGATGTAAAATAATGTGATAGAGAAACCCCCGGATTAAGACTTTTTGAAGCATCTTAATTCGGGGGTTTGTTGTATTTACATAGCAAAAAAACGAGCACATGTGATGTGCCCGCTTTTTTGGTAAGTCAACATTGCATCTATTTATTATAGTTTAACAACGTTTGCAGCTTGTGGGCCGCGGTCGCCTTCAACTACTTCAAATTCAACTGCTTGACCTTCATCTAATGATTTGTAACCTTCTTGGTTGATAGCTGAGAAGTGTACGAATACGTCGTTTTCTCCTTCAACTTCGATAAAACCAAAACCTTTTTCAGCGTTAAACCATTTTACTGTACCTTGTTTCATAATATGTGAAACCTCCAAGACTAAAATTCAATATGCGCTATTCGCATATTACAAAAAATACTACGTTTACATCAATATTCTTTGCAATATGGAATAATGCAATTGCTTACATACTATTATAAGGTAAGGTGCTGTCATTTGCAATACAGAAATTAAAAATTTTTAATCAGTTTATTAATGGAATGTTTAAATAAATTTCTTTATTTTTTAATACGATAAAACTATAAAAAATTTGGAGGTCTTCTCCACAATCTTCACAGTAGTTCATATCACAGTTGTTGTAGAAAGCATACATATTATGTTTACCAACTACGTGATTGTTGTATTGTTGTTTTGCTGCTTTGATGGTTGCTTTATAGCCTTCTAAAAATGCGTCATAGGTAGAAAATGTTTGTGTATCGATGATATGTTCTGGCCAGTCATCAAAAAGCCACCAGCCTTCATAGTCTGCACGAATCTTTATGAGTTCCCACATAAAATGTCCTCCATTCAGTACTGACGTTAAAATTGTTTAGGCATCTGGAGGTTGGGACAAAAGCGTTTATCGGTTTCCCAGTGCTTAAATTTATTGTGTCCGAGCCTCTTATGCTTGCCTACTCCAACAACTTAAGGCTTTTAGGGATAAAAATCAAGTTTTTCACCTTAAAGGTTGTATAATATTTGATTCGTCTAACATAGTATTTGATTGCACAAAACCTAATAAAATCACAGCGCCATATGAAATTAATTATTATAATATATAACTCACAATATTAGACGCATTTATATGGCGACACAGATGCTTATAATTAGAGATGAATTACCCTACTATCTTCTCTAGAGACTAAGGCGTGCTCATTCTTCTAACAAGATTCGGTCGGCTCACTTCAGTAAGGATAAATCGGCGTAAAAAATGTGAATAAACGTATTTTCACATCAGTCAACCTCTGTCCTCTGCATGAAATCTTATGTGCTTACTACGTTCCATCCCCTAGTTAGCAAGCATCAATCAAAAATAAAAATTCAGTTTTGAGGGATGTATAGCAATTTAATTATTGAAATATGTTTCACTTATAATTGCGCCCCTTTTAATGAACAATCACCCTACTTCCGATTCTCAATTATTAGTCTTTTATTGTAAAAATCCGTATAATTAAAGAGAGAGGTGATATAACATGCAACGTTATTTAATAAGGGTATATGGTCGTGTACAAGGCGTAGGATTTCGCTATTTTACAGAACGTCTTGCACTGAAACATCATGTTACAGGCACTGTTCAAAATGTAAATGATTATGTTGAGGTTACAGCACAAGGTGAAGGTAGAGATTTAGAGGCATTTGTTCAAGCAGTCATTAAAGGCGCCTCCCCTGCTTCATCGGTTACACATCATCATATCGAAAGCCTCGACGTAGAACCGCAACTTGGAAAATTTAAAGTATTGGGATAAAGGAAGTTGTCACGATGAGATATAATCTATCGCGTATTTTAGGGATTATTGTCGGTATACCTGTCGCAACATTGTCTTTTTTTGCGAGTGTCATTGGACTTGATATTCAATGGATATTCGACGTGTTGATTGGGAGTGCAGGATTTGTTGTAGGTTATGTGCCGACACAAAGGTTGTCATCGAAAAGTTATTTAAACGAATTAGGGTTATCACGTAAAGACTATCGTTATATTCGACATCAAATGAATGTCGCACAAAGTAAGGTTAAACGTATTTTTAAAGCTTTTATTAATGTGCGCTCTATTCAAGATTTTAAGCTAGTCAATGATATTTATCGTCTAGCACGTACTATTAATCAAATTGTTCGCCAACAACCAAATCAATTTTACAATATTGAGAGTTTCTATTATTCACATATTGATAATGCGTTGAATTTAGTTGAAAGCTATACGCATCTGGCTAAAATGCCTATGAAATCAAGCGCCGATCAACAAGCGCTACATCAAACACGTATTACACTTGAAGAGATTAAGCGTACACTGATTGCTGATTTGAAACGTGTGAATGAACAGCATTACAATCAGTTAGATACTGAGATGCGCTTAACGAAACTTTACAAGCAGAATCACGCAAAGGAGTATGATAATGAAAGAAAATAAGCAAACGAATACAACGTCAGCACACCCATTAGATCACTATTTTGAGTCGTTTGAACAAAGCGCACCGATACAACCAACTAACGAGAAAACGGACGTTGTTGCACCACAATTTTCAGAGCAAGATCAACAAAAAATTAACGCATTAGTTCAAGAAATAGAACCGCTCAATAACGATAGTTTATTACAATTTGGGTCGAACGCCCAATCACATTTATCTAACTTTTCACATCAAATGTTAAATGATATTCAAATAAAAGATATTGGGACAATTGGGGAAACATTAGAAAGCTTAATGAAAAAGTTAAAAGAAGTAGATCCTGATGAATTGTCTCAAAAAGAAGCATCGTTTTTAAAGAAAGTATTTAAACGTTCTAAAGCATCATTACAACAAGTTTTTTCACGTATGCAATCTGTGAGCGCACAAGTGGATAGAATTTCGATTGAGCTGGATAAAAATAAGTCGGAGCTTTTAAAAGACGCACGATTGCTTGATGAATTGTATCAACAAAATAAAGACTACTATGATGTGTTGAATCTTTATATTGCGGCAGCGCAAACTAAGAAAGAAGACTTAACACAGAACGTCTTACCACAACTACGTGATAATGCGAAACATACAGATAATCAAATGGCGGTACAAGATGTTGCGGATATGGAACAATTCGTCGATCGTCTAGAGAAGCGTATTTACGACTTGCAATTGTCTCGTCAAATCACGCTTCAGTCTGCTCCACAAATTAGAATGATTCAGAACATTAACCAAGCCTTAGCTGAAAAAATTCAAAGTTCGATTTTAACGAGCATTCCGTTATGGAAAAACCAAATGGCTATTGCTCTAACGTTAAATCGACAAAATAAGGCGGCACAAGCACAAAAACAAGTGACAGATACAACGAATGAAATTTTAATTCGTAACTCTGAAATGTTGCGTCAGAATGCACGTATTACGGCTGAAGAAAATGAACGTGGCATTGTAGATATTGAAACATTAAAAACGACGCAAGATAACATTATTCAAACCATTGAAGAGACGTTACAAATTCAAGCGGATGGTCGTCAAAAACGTCAACAAGCAGAACAGGATTTGAAAAAACTTGAACAGGACTTGCGTGCCCGTTTAACGACAGCACAAGAACAACGTAATGGTTTTAATGGATAATTAACTTGTGACACATAAAAAAGCCCTACCATTGTCGGTAAGGCTTTTTTTCATGCTATTCTTTTTCGTAAACAATCACATTCGATGACTTTGCGAAAGCACCGATAATGTAACCGATAATTAATGTAACAACCGCAATTGGGAACCACTCAAGTGTATATTGATGGAATGGTAATTGTTCGATGAATGGGATTTTAACCCAGCCATTCGCATTCATAACACTTAGAATAGATTCAATTGAAACAACAAGTACTGTGATTTGTTGTGTAATGCGTCGTGTTGGTACAAAACGTGCAATCAAGATTAAGAAAACAGTTGTGATTGCGACAGGATAGATAATCAATAATACTGGAACTGATAATTTAATAACTGCGTTTAATCCTAAGTTAGATAATACAAAACTGATTAAAGTAAAGATAACAACATATGCTTTGTATGATAACTTTGGTAAGATGCTGTTGAAGTATTCACTTACTGATACAATCAAGCCACAAGCAGTTGTGAGACACGCAAGCGCAACGATAATACCAAGTAAGTATTTACCAAATGCACCAAAACCAGTTTCTGCAATTGTGATAAGCAAGTATGCACCAATGTTCTGATCGTTGTCAGTCAATTGTTTCATTGTTGCTTCACTGATGACCATATGGTTACCAATATAACCTAATGAAATATAGATGAATGCAAGTGCAGCTGCAGCGATAAGCCCTGCAATTGCAGTTTGTTTGAAAATATCGTTGGCATGCTTAATACCTGTTGCTTTAATCGCATTAACAACAATCATAGAGAATGCGATGGCAGCGATAGCATCCATTGTTAAATAACCTTCTGTAAACCCTTTTGAGAAACCTGATAAGTTAGAAGAATACACAGCTGGATCAGCTGAAGCATTTGGATTACCACCAAAGTCAAAAATTCCTTTAACAATCATGGCAAGAATTGTGATTAATAATAACGGTGTCAAAATTGCACCGATACGGTCAACAATCTTACCTGGGTTAAAACATAGATATAAAACTATTGCAAAGTACACAACTGAGAAAACAAATAACCAAAGTGGGCTACTAGAATTAATGATTGGTGTAACTGTCATCTCAAATGATGTTGATGCTGTACGAGGAATCGCAAATAATGGACCAATCGTTAAGTAAATTGCAACTAAGAAGATTACTGAAAATACTGGATGAATCTTGTTAATTGCACCAATGTAACCTTGTTTATCAAGTGCACCTACGACAACGCCGAGTAAAGGTAAACCGATACCGGTGATAACGAAAGCGATGATTGATGGCCAGAAATATTGACCACTTGCTAAACCTAGGTTAGGTGGGAAAATCAAGTTACCTGCGCCGAAGAAAATCGCAAATAACATAAAGCCGATAAATAATGTATTTTTGTTCATATTACTTACTCCTAAACCTTCCTTTTTTAAATTTATGCCTCATTTTATCACAATAAAATTCATTCGTCTATTAAATTTCTGAAAATTTCTAAAATCATTCTTTTGCACAAAGAAGTTTTAAAGGGGTAAAAACACGAATCATGTATAGTTGCAACATGAATGATGTTTTACCCCTTTTATAATTGGATATTTTAAAAAGATTTCAGTAACAATTTTTTAAGCAGTGGTGAGAGTTGACTTGGTAAATGTTGAACGCCTTCTACAAAAATGGCAAATGGACCATATATATTGTGAATCGTTTGTTCAATCGCCTCGGTAATTGGCTCTTGGCTTAAAAAGACGTTAAAGATTTCGATGCCTAGCTTACGCGACATTTCAACTGCTTCATACGTATCGAGAATCCCTTCTTGGGCATAATTGAATGCAGAAGGTTCTCCATCTGAAAAGACGATAAGGAATTTTTGTTTTTCAGAACGTGTGAGTAGACGTTCACTGGCAACACGAATCGCTACTCCATCACGGTTATCGTCTTGTGGTGTTAGCGACATAATACGAGGTGCCTCAGCTTGATAGATAGACTGATGATAGTTGATGATTTCATCGATAATGTTAGGTTGATCATCTTCATCAGCATCAAAAGCATCCTCACTAAATGCAAGAATTTCATGGCGAACGTTCAATGCTTTTAGTGTTTCATGGAATAACACAACCCCTTTGATTGTTTCATCCATTTTGTCGTGCATACTTGCCGATGCATCAATCAATAATGTAAATGTCGCATCGAACGATTGACTTTGATCTGCTTTTTTATAAAACAGTTTGTATTGGTCGTCAATAAACCAATTCACCAAGTTACGCTGTAAACGCCCTTTTGTAAGATTCATACGCATATCTTGGAATTCACGATCAATCGTTTTTTTGATAATTTGTATTAAGTCTTTAATCTCATATTGCACATCTGTTTGAACTTGGCGGTACGATTCAACGTATTGTGGTAGGATCGTAGGCACATTCCACTTAATGCGTACGTTTGCGTTGATGCCTGTTAAGGCGAGCAAGCTATTTGAAGGCCCTTGACTGCCCCCTTCTTCATTTTCAAGGGTATCTTGTGACCCTTTGCCTTTTTTGGACAACATATCTGTCATATCATCAGAACTGTCACCTTCACGCGCTGTATCATTATCGCTTAAGGCTTCACTACTTTCACCTTCATGCAGTTCAGTTTCTAAGTATGCTCCGCCTGCTGTATCTGAATCCGCAGACTTAGCGTCAATTTCTTCTGTTTCAACGTCACCTTGCTCATCTGTTTGACCGTCTGTTTGAGCGGCGTCCATACGTTTAATATCGTCTAATGTCATATCTTCCAACGCCTCGTATACATGGCGTGGGATGTGATAGTATTCGTTCAACATATCATCTTTCAACCAGTCGTCTACTTGGAACATGATACGTTGCGTTAAATACATAGCTTCTTCGCTCGTACGAATATTGAAAATGTCCGGTAAATATTGGTACATCATGTCTAAAACTGCATTAATTTCAGGATGTATTTCTGGCACTTCAAAAAAGTTTTCCGTCAAGAATGAGCGTTCTAAATTTAAAAAGAATAGGTCGGTATACATCGTCTTCGTACGGTAAAAATTAATTTGCGTTTCACAAAATTGCAAGCGCATTTGACGACGGACGTTAATAAGCTTTGCTGTTTGTGGACGTTCATTGACGATAAGGTTTAAAACGCGCATTTCTTCAATTAACTTAAACAATTGGCGATATAATTTTGGATGACGAAAGCCTTCTTCATTTGAAATCACTTCATTCACAACTTGTGGTGACATATTGAAATAGCTATATGTCGCTAACAAGATGTCTGTTTTCAAGCCTGTATGTTCGATATGTTCAGGACGATGTGACCAAAAGGAACTACAAATCACTTCATTATTGATTGCATCATAATATGGGAATTTATGAATTTTTACTTGTGTATTTTCATCTTTTAATAGTAATCGCGCAAGGTCTTGTAACATCATGACTTTCATTGCGTCGAGTTGTTCATCGTTAAATAGGATAAAGCGATCGCTCATTTGGTATCACCCTCTAAAAGTTCAGTTCTACAGCATTCTTTACAGCTTGTTGTTCACGCTCATCTTCTAATTTATCAATAATTGTACGTTGAATGGCACGTTCGATCGGCATTACAGTCGCAAGGTCACTCATATCGATTAATGCACGAATACTTGCAGCTTCTTCAGATAATTGACCTTGTTGTGTCATTGTACGCATATCTTCGTTAAATTTAATAATTTGATCGATGAGTGCGTCATCTTGTAATAAACTTTGTGATTTGATAACTTCATGCAATGTGTCACCGTCAATATATTCCACGTTAATAACAACAAAGCGGTTTTTTAATGCTTCGTTCATTGGTAACGTACCAACATAACCTTCATTAATTGCGGCAATCACTTTAAAGCCTGGTGCAGCTTTAATCACTTCTCCAGTAAATGGATTTGTCAATTGGCGACGATAGTCAAGCACACCATTTAAGATTGGTAAAGTTTCAGGTTTTGCCATGTTAATTTCATCAATATATAAAATATGGCCTTCACGCATTGCTTTAATAACAGGTCCATCGATAAAGACAATTTCTTGATGACCTGCGTCTGATGTTTTAATTGTTTTGAAACCGAGTAAACTTTCCGCATCTAAATCGACAGAGCAGTTGATTTGGTGCATTGGGATATTTGTTGTTTCACTTAAAGTTTCCGCAAGACGTGTTTTACCTGACCCTGTAGGCCCTTTAAGTAAAATATTTTTATTTAAGCTAAATAATTTCTCGGCATCACCAAATACTGTTTTGTCTGAGTTGATGTAGCCTGCGTTACGTTGTGTCATGTTTCTTATCACCTTTCTAAAACGAATATTTAATAGTTAGTGTTTTTCTACTTAATATAAAAAAACATAAGAAAAAAGCAGATGGCACCTAGGAGCATCGCTTTTTTCAATGTGTTTCAGTTGTTTGCTTTATACTTCTTCAAAATATGTTTTGTAATAGCCACCAACAAGTCCAGAGTTATCAATGATTTGATAGTACTCTTCCGTTTCATTGACAACATCGTATGTTTTACCAATTGTCAACATATCACTAACTGTGAATTTTTTAGCGTCTGTATGAACGACTTTGACTTGTTTCACTGGTGTTGTTTCTTTCCAAGTTTCATGTAGCATATCAATCACCCTTTTATATTCAATCCTAGTTTATTATGAAATAAATCAGTCACTTTGTCTATAACTTGAGCTATGAAAGTTATGACTGTTTTTGTCTTGCGCACAAGTTATATTATAACGAACTCACAAGCAAAAGTAGCGATTTATGCTTGTGCTTATTGGAAAAAGATACCAAATAAAATAAAAATAATACCTGCATAAAAATAAAAAGCACGTTGTTTTCGTTCTTGTAACACATCGAATCCGTATAACACGATAAGACCGAGGCCAATCGTTTGAAATACTGGCCAATAATTCGTGAGGCCGAACAGACTCGTCAAAATGAAGATGAAATTAACTAAAATAATTAATACGCCAATAGATAAAACTGGAACGAGTAGTTTTTTGTTAATTTGCATATGGCTTTAATCTCCTATTATGAATTAATACTAGCGTACCATACAATGGAAGGTCATAAAAGGGTTGAACAGCCATAAAAAACTGGAGCATCCCTTCTTAAAAGAGACGCTCCAGTTAAATGGTTGAGTTGATTATGATTCAAGTAATAAATCTTCAGGGTTTTCGATAAGTTCTTTAATCGTTTTTAAGAATCCAACTGCTTCTTTACCGTCAATAATACGGTGATCATAGCTTAATGCTAAGTACATCATTGGACGGTTTTCAATTGTATCTTTATCAATCGCGATTGGTCGCGTAATGATTGAGTGCATACCTAAGATTGCTGCTTGGTTACCATTGATGATTGGTGTAGACATCATTGAACCGAAGATACCACCATTTGTAATTGTGAATGAACCATTAATCATATCATCTAATGAAAGCTTGTTATCACGCGCTTTTGCCGCTAAGTTTGCAATTTCTTCTTCAATTTCAGCAAAGTTTTTCTTATCGCAATCACGCACGTTTGGTACTAACAAGCCACCAGGTGTCGATACAGCTACACCGATGTCGTAGAATTGTTTAGTAACCATGTAGTCGCCGTCGATTTCAGCATTTACTTCAGGATATTTTTTCAATGCTGCAACTGCCGCTTTTGTGAAGAATGACATGAAACCAAGTTTTGTACCATTATGGTCTTCCATGAATTTTTCTTTTTTACGTTTACGAAGTTCCATTACATTTGTCATGTCTACTTCGTTAAATGTTGTTAACATCGCAGTGTTGTTGCTTACTTCTAACAACTTACGTGCTGCAGTTTGTTTTCTGCGATTCATTTTTTCGCGAATTACTGGTTTTGATGGATTTTGCGGTGCGGCTGGTTTTTCAGCTTTTGTTTCAGCAGGTTTTGCCGCTGGTTGTGCACCACGTTCAACATCTTCTTTACGTAAAATGTCGCCTGATTTTGCGCTTACTTCAGCTAAATCGATACCTTTTTCACGTGCTGCACGACGCGCTGAAGGTGTTGCATTGACACGTTCATTTGATGATGAAGCAGTTTCTTCTTCTTTTGCCGGTTGTGATTCAGGTACACTGTCCTCTTTTGCTGCTGGTTTATCATTTGATGTTTCAGCAGGTTTTGCACCACCTTCACCAACGATCGCAATTGCTTGTCCCACTTCTACAGTATCTCCAGCTTCGGCAAGTAATTCTTGAATTGTTCCTGCTTCTTCAGATACCACTTCAACATTTACTTTATCTGTTTCAAGTTCTAATAGTGCTTCGCCTTTTTCAACTGAATCCCCTACTTGTTTTAACCACTCTGCAATGGTACCTTCCGTAATAGATTCTGCTAATTCTGGAACTTTTACCTCTGCCATTTTGATATGCCCCCTAGATATTTAAGATATTTTCAATGATTTTATTTTGAACAATTTTGTGAATTTCTCCATCGCCTTCTGATGGTGCTGCACGGTGTGGTCTACCTTCGTACTCAAGCGTATATTTGTCGCCAATAATACGATTAAGTTGTGGATAAACGAAATGCCATGCCCCTTGGTTTTGTGGTTCTTCTTGTACCCATGCGACTGTTTCAAGGTTTGGTAACGTTTCGAAAAATTGTTTGATCTCTGCTTCAGGGAATGGATACAATCTTTCAACGGCTACGAGCGCTATTGAATCATTCGCTTCTTTAGCGAGACGTTCTTTAAGATCTACCAGCATTTTACCTGATGCAAGAATGACTTTTGTTACTTTTTCAGCATCGTGTGCTTCAACCAAAATAGGTTCGAAACCACCAGATGTAAACTTTTCGATTGGTTGTGCAACTGTTTTGTTACGTAACAAGCCTTTTGGTGACATAAGCACGAGTGGTCTCATCGCTTCTGTACCTAAACTTGCAGCTTGTGCACGTAATAAATGGAAGTAGTTACTTGAGCTTGATAAGTTACAAATTGTCATGTTGTTCTCAGCTGCGAGTTGTAAAAAGCGTTCAAGTCGCGCTGATGAATGTTCAGGACCTTGACCTTCGAATGAATGCGGCAACATGAATGTTAAGCCAGAGCGTTCACCCCATTTTGCATTACTTGAAAATACAAAGTTATCAAAATACATTTGTGCCATGTTTGCAAAGTCACCAAACTGTGCTTCCCAAATGTTAAATGATGAAGGATTTTCAACGTTATATCCATATTCGAAACCGACTACAGCTGATTCTGAAAGTGGTGAGTTGTGAATATAGAATGACGCTTTTTGATCAGGTACATGTTGTAACGGGATGTGCACTTTATCGCTATTTTGATCATGTAAGACAGCATGGCGGTGGCTGAATGTACCACGTTCACAGTCTTGACCAGTCATACGGATTGGTGTACCTTCTTGCATTACAGATGCGAATGCTAATTGTTCTGCATGTGCCCAGTCTACAAGACCATCTTCTTTTTCAAATGGTTGACGTCTTTGCTCTAAGATACGTTGCAACTTATTGAAGATATTAAAGTCTTCAGGGTATGTGAGCATTGCATCATTGATTTCTTTTAATCTATCGTATGATAACTCAGATGGATTGCTAGCGATAGGTTCTGAAATGTTGTCTGGACTTACCATATCTGCATTATCATTTTTATTTGTTTTATCGATTTTATCATGAGCTTGACGCATTTCTTTTTGAACATCATCCATAACAGCTTGCATGTCGGCTTCGCTTAGGATACCGGCATCAACCAATTTTTTACCGTAAATGACTTCAACTGTCTCATGTTTCTTAATATTTTTATAAGGCAGTGGGTTGGTCAACATTGGTTCGTCCATTTCGTTGTGACCAAAGCGACGATAACCAACAATATCAATGACAACATCTTTGTTAAATGTTTTTCTGAACTCCATTGCGATATCGATCGCTTCAATTGTAGCCTCCACATCGTCAGCATTGACGTGCATAATTGGTACATCATACCCTTTTGCAACATCAGTAGCATACGTTGTTGAACGACCATCCGTTGGTTCAGTTGTAAAACCAATGCGGTTGTTTGTAATTAAGTGGATTGTACCACCTGTGCTATAGCCCTCTAAGCTACCTAAGTTCATCGTTTCAAAGTTTACACCTTGACCTGGATATGCAGCATCCCCATGGACAATAATTGGAATTGCGCCATTGAAGTCTGTATCTAGTTGTCCAGACTGTGCAACAAAGTCTTGCGCAGCTCTTGTACGTCCTGTGACAACAGGTGCAACAATTTCCAAATGACTTGGGTTGTTCGCTAATGTAATACGTTGCTCAATGCCATGAGTTTGGATTGTTTTTACGCCACCGAGATGGTATTTAACGTCACTAGTCCAACCTGCTGTCAGTTTTAAGCTGCCATCTTCAGGTAGGAATGCCATTGGATCTGTATGCATGAACTCAGAAAGCATCATTTCATATGGCTTTTTCAAAATATGTGTCAGTACATTTAAACGACCACGGTGTGCCATACCGATTTGAATATTAGAAATTTCATTTTCAGAAGCACGTTTAATAATTTGTGCAATCATAGGTACGAGTGCATCGACGCCCTCGATTGAGAAACGTTTCGCACCTACAAAGTTTTTATGAAGATATTTTTCAAACCCTTCAACATGTGCAAGTTGTTTGAAAAGCTCAATTTTCTCGTTATCGTTTAAGGTCGCTTTGTATGGTGTCTCAATTCTACGTTTTAACCATACACGCTCCTTCGTATTATTAATATGTGTATATTCGAACGCAATAGACCCTTTATATCTTTCTTCCATACGCTGAATCGCCTCATAGGCATTGTCATAAATATCTTTAAAATGGTCAGAGACGATTTCTGCAGAGATTTTCTCGAGCGTTTGTTGGTCTAAGTTAAAGTCCTCGATGTTTAACTTCGGAACATTTGTACGTTGTGGTCTATTTACTGGATAGATGTCAGCGAGTAAATGTCCGTATTGTCGAATATTGTCAATCAAGCGCATAACACGTTTAATCGTGCTATCCCCCGAGCTTGATTGTGTTGATGTGTTTGAATATGGTGTGTTGTCATTTTTGATTGTGCCGAATAGCACTTGTAAATCTTCAGAAACTGAGCTTGGATCTTCTAAAAATTGATCATAAAGCTCTAACATTAAGCCTAAGTTAGCTCCGAAATTTACAGGCGCTTCGCTCACCTGTTTATCGTTCTTCATAATCCACCCTCCACTGAAAGAATAAAAACGCTTACAAGTAAATAATAGCATTAAATTGTGAACATTTAAAGGCAAAAAACTAGGATATTTTAATGATGTGCCTTTGCATTAAATGTAATGGTAAAGATTGTGAAAGCACCTTCTTCACTGTTGACTGAGATATGCCCGTCGTACAGTTTTACCATTTTAAGTGCGATTGATAATCCAAGACCATTACCCCCTTGTTGACGTGAGCGTGATTTATCAACGCGATAGAAGCGGTCAAAAATATGTTCCTGATCTTCTTTAGGTATGCCCATACCATGGTCTTTAATTTCGATGAGCACACGGTTGTTCACGTATTTCGTTTTAATACAAATATTGCGATTGATTTGGTCGTATTTAATCGCATTATCAATAAAAATAAGCAAAATTTGTTCCAAGTGAAAGGCGTTCATATTGAGATAAATGAAATCTTGATTGGTTTCAAAGTTGAATTGATAGTCAGGATGAATTTGTTTTAATGAATGCAGACGATTTTTAATTTCCAAGTTAACGTCCACTTCTTCTGTTTGAAATTCAATTGAGCGTGCATCGTCTTTCGTTAAAAGTAATAGTTCTTCAACAAGTTTGGTGATGCGATTCATCTCTTCTATAGAAATCGTTAAAGATTCTTCCAGTACAGCAGGATCCTTTTTACCCCAACGTTGTATCAAGTTTAAGTGACCTTGAATAATTTGAAGCGGCGTACGCAATTCATGCGAGGCATCTTCCACAAATTGACGTTGTTGATTAAATGAATCTTCTAGTTTCACCATCATGCTATTAAAGTTATCAATTAAGGCGTCTGTTTCTTCGTAGTTTGTTGGGACTTCGAGTTTCTCTTGGAAGCCGTTACGACGAATTTGTGTCATTTTTTCAGTAATGATATTGATTGGTTTTGTAATTTGAGATGAGAAAGCGTAACTAATTGATGCGGTTACAAATAATGCAATTAACCCAAAAATTAAAGCAAGATACGTAATGAAATTCAGCAAGTCATCGAAAACATCTAATGGATGGATGATTGTCGCATAACCGTTAAAATATTCTGTGTTGACAGGATTGGATACAATGATAAACGACCCATGAGAATTGTTAATAATCCCAATATTGCGGGAACTGGTTTTTTGAAAATCTGGCGTAAATTGAATGTTATCGGTATTCGCCGTTTCAATTAAATGTTTGCCGTTCTTATTGTATAAAATCGCCTTTTGATAGCTATTTGTTACGGAACTGAATTCTAGCGGTGTAATATTTTTTAAAGGTTGCGTTGCAAGTAGATGTTGCAATTCATCTGCACTGTGTTCCGCCTTTTCAAGTTCATTTTGTTTCAGTAGGCTGCTCACTGCATAAATGATGAGTAGGCAAAATATAAAAATAATTAAAAATGTAATAACTGTTGTGACGAGCGTCCATTTTGTTTTTAGTGTAGGCTGTTTCATTGACGAATCACGTACCCAACACCACGAACGGTTTCGATAATTTTTTCCTTGTGAATTGCTTTCAGTTTGTTGCGCAAGTATCTGATATAGACGTCGACAACGTTTGTTTCAACTTCTGAGTCATAGCCCCACACATGATTTAAAATTTGTTCACGATGCAGCACGTGATTTTTATTTTCTGCAAGTAACAACAGTAAATCAAATTCAGTTTTTGTTAATTCGATTGTCTGGTCACCATAGGCAACGTGGAAAGCAAGTTTATCTATAACGATGCCACTTACCTCAACAGTATCTTTTGAAGCGTGTTGTTCATCTGATGAACGTCTCACGAGCGCACGCATTCGAGCAAGCAGTTCTTCAATTTCAAATGGCTTAACAATGTAATCATCTGCGCCATAATCAAGCCCTAACACTTTGTCATAAATTTCACCTTTTGCAGTAATCATAATAATCGGTGTGTCTTTTTGCTTACGTAGTCGCTTACATACTTCTAGTCCATCGATACCTGGCAACATTAAATCCAGTAATATAATATCGAAGTCTTGTTGTAATGCAGTATTAAGACCCGACAAACCATCATTTTTAATAGCTACATCATAATTTTCATGTTTGAGTTCAAGTTCTAGAAAGCGCGCTAAGTTTTTTTCATCTTCTATAATTAGTACATTTTTCATGTTGTCACCTCACTCTAATGATAGGACAAAGAAAGGGTTTAATAAAGTTAAAAAAGTTTTGCGTTTCTAATTGACAATTATTCTCAATCAGGTATAATGTAATTGAAAATGATTATCAATCCCAACGATCCCCCCACTACAATTCGTTCTTTAGATTGAGTCATTTTCAAGTAATATCCCCTTTTATATGCCCGTATAAAAATTTCGTTGATATTAAACGTATTATAAAAGCCGTTGCATACTCTAAGATGCGACGGCTTTTGTGTTTCATTATGAAAGTTTGAGTGGTTTGTGCAGGATGAGTTGTGTCAGTACGATAAAGAATAAGCCACCTAAAATCCCTGCCATAATATCTGTTGGATAGTGAACGCCTAGATAGATACGAGACGCACAGATGAGCGCAATCATCACGATACATAAGCTGCTCACCCATATTTTTGCTTGTCCTTTAAGGATGCGTAGTGCAATAAAACAGAGACTACCGAAAAAGGCTGTCGACCCCATCGCATGACCACTCGGAAAGCTTAACCCTGAAATATCAATTAAGCGCATGATGTTTGGGCGCTCTCTATCAAAAATATTTTTTAAAATCGGATTTGTGAGTCCGGATAAAATCATCGTAAGTGTTAGAAAAAGTGCTTCCACACGATAGTGATAGCGGATTAATAACAAGACAGTGAGTAATGTTAAAACAACCATTCCGCCAACTTCGCCAATAAACGTCACAATTTTAAATACTGTTGTTGTGACAGGTCCCTCGGTAGCAAAAACTAACGTATACACGTTATGATCAATCCATTTACCGAGTGAAGATTGATGAAAAAATCCAATTGTTGTAAAAATGACTGTACAAACAATTAAAAACAGTATTCTTTTCCAATGTGTCATGGTTAACTCCTTTATGCGCGTACATCCTCAATAATTTTATTAAGCAATGCTTCTTTCGTATAGCTTTCTGTAAAGTTTTGCATTGCTGCGATATACGTATCACGTGATTGTTCTAAGTTATTAAGTGCAGTCGCAATCATACCTTCTGATAAAGTTGATTCATCAAGTGTGAGTGCGTAACCTTGTTTGGCAAAATAGTTTGCATTGTCAATTTGGTCACCGCGAGATTGATCTAAACCAAGTGGAATTAGTAACATCGGTAAGCGTAATGTTAAAAATTCATAAATCGCATTAGAACCCGCACGTGAAATAACAGTATCTGTAATCGCTAATAAGTCAGTGAGTTCATCTGTCACAAACTCATATTGAACATAACCAGGCTTTTGAATCGTTTCATCTTTCAAGCCTTTACCTGTTAAATGAATAACTTGATATTCTTGCAGTAACGTATCAAGTTCTTGTCGCAAGCTCTCATTGATTTTGGCACTGCCGAGACTACCACCCATAACGAGTAGTGTCTTTTTAGTAGGATCAAACCCTGTTAATGCATAGCCCTGTTCTTTGTTACCGTTTTTCAAATCTTCACGAATCGTTGCACCAACAAATACACCCTTGTCTTTTGGTACGTGTTTTAACGTTTCTTCAAAAGTCGTGTAAAGTTTTTTGGCAAATTTGATCGCAATTTTATTTGCGAGTCCTGGTGTTAGGTCTGATTCGTGGACAATAACTGGAATGTTGAGTGATTTTGCAGCTAACACAACAGGAACGGAAACGAACCCGCCTTTTGAAAATACAAAATCAGGTTTTTCACGTTTTAACACTTTGCGCGCATCGAACACGCCTTTCAGCACTTTAAAAACGTCTTTTAAATTTTCCTTTGAGAGATAACGACGTAGCTTACCACTTGAAATTGGATAATAAGGTGTATTAGGTAATTGTGATGTAATCATCTCACGTTCAATGCCTTCCTTTGAACCGATGTACATTGTGTCGTATCCTTTCTCAATTGCTGCTGGTATTAAACTTAAGTTTACGGATACATGGCCGATGGTACCGCCACCTGTAAATGCAATTTTAACCATAATGTTCCTCTCATTCTAATTGATTTTTTTATAATATGCGTAAAATGGTTTTCCTTTATCAAAAGGGAAAGTGTTACTTATCATTTCCCCAGTTTTAATAAAATTATGCTTGTTAAATAAATTTTGTGCACGTTGATTTTCAGAGAAAGTGTCGGTTAGCAGTGTTGTACATTGTTGTTGCACTGCATGTGTTTCAGCAAATTGCATCAATTTTTGTGCTGTTCCAGGATATTGAAACGATGCAACGAGTCTATGAATGACTAGGACGTTATCGCGACGAATCGGCCACTCGAGTTGGTCGTACCAGTCAGGGGCTTCATGATTGATCACAATAAAGCCTTTAATGACGTCATCTTCATCGAGCACATAAAGTGTTTGTTGCGCAATATCATTTTTAAAATCTTGTAACACAGGATAATGTGCGTCCCATTGTGGATTGTTGTCACGTTGCATTAAACCCTTGGCTTCTTCTACTAATGCAAATATTTGTGAAAGGTCGGACATCGTTGCAAGTCTCATATCTCATCACTCCTTCAACTGTTCTAACGTACGATTTAACATCACATCTTCTTCAGATGCTTTTTTAACAAGTTGTTCGGTCATTTTTTGATTTGTTTCGCGGTTAAATGTACCGTCATTTTCTAATTTGTTATCTGCTTGAAATGATTGTATCGCACTTTCAAGTGTCGTATCAAAATTTTCGTTAATTTGACCGACATTGTAGCCTAGTGCATCTAAACCAATTTTAACAGACTTAATATATTTAGATTGGTCGCCAACTTTAAACGTTTTATCAGAAGGAATGACCGTCATATTTTCATACGCAGCACCTTCTACTTTGACGTCCGGTTGAATGCCTTTACCATGAATATAATGCCCATCTGGTGTGAGCCATTTCATTTCTGTAAATTTAAGTAATGAACCGTCACTAAATTCGCGTGTCGTTTGAACGATCCCTTTACCAAATGATTTTTGCCCATATACTTTGGCAATGTGATGGTCTTTAAGTGCTCCTGTAAATACTTCAGATGCACTTGCAGAACCTTCATTTATTAGGATTGCGACATTTAGGTCTTTAATGCCTTTAAGTGGTGCTTGATCTGTTCGAATGGCTTGTCTATCTTTACCTTTTTCTAGTTGGACGACCGTTTCATTTTGGTCGACAAAGAGGTTTGCCATTTTGACAGCTTCATCGAGTAACCCACCTGGATTATTGCGTAAGTCGATTAACAGATTTTTAGCCCCTTGTCGCTGTGCTTTTTCAATGGCTGTTTTTAATTCATTGGCTGTACCTTCTTGGAATTTATTCACTTTAAAGACATGCGTATTTCCATGTTTTTCATGTTTTACACTGTCGACGTGAATGGTATCGCGTGTGACGGTGAAGTCTTTAAGTTCGCCACCACGTTTAATGGTTAACTTAACTTTTGAACCTTTTTTACCGCGCACTTCTTTAACTATTTCGTTGAGTTGTTTGCCTTTCACTTTATGACCATCAACCGCAATTAATTCATCTTTTGGTTGAATACCTGCTTTTTCAGCCGGAGCATCTTTAATTGGACTCGCAATATAAATGTGTTCATCCTTTTGTTCCATTTCTGCACCGATACCAACAAAGTCACCTGAAACATCTTCATTGAATGTTTCCGTTTCTTCTTTCGTCATATACTCCGTGTAAGGGTCGTTTAAGCTCTTTGTCATACCTTTAATCGCGTCATTAAGTAAAGCGTCTTTGTCTGTATTTTTATAATAATCTGTGGCAATCACTTTATATACATCGCCCAATTTTTCAGCATTTTTATCAATCGTTGGGTCTGTCGTACTATGTTTCCAGAACCACATACCCAAAATAATAAATAAAGCCGTTAAGATGATTGTTAAAATAATACTAACAACAAAATGTTTAAGCGGAATATATTTAGGTGTGCCGGATTTTTTTGAATGATTCTTTTTCATCTTACAGCTCCCTATTTATATCAAAGTTTAAATTTCTGGTGATGGGATAACGAAGTCTTTGCTAACGTATGAGATTTCTGATCTTTAATAGAGATTATCTTTATGCTTACCCTATTGCATTTACTGGTTCGTTTATAATTAGTGGCAGTAGCTGACTGATGTCTGACTTCGCCCTTGGCTTGTCACACATCTAGTCATTCTTAATTTTGCCCAAAAAAGGTTGAGATATGTCGTCCCAACCTTTAAATTAATCTATTTGTGATGTGTCCAGAACTATGGGTTGTGCCCTTCGATAGTCTCTAGAATTGAAGCCATTCTTGATATTCTTCAAAAAGTTCATCGAATACGGATAATGGCAACGTATAATTCCCTTCTGTTTCAATATAATCTGACAGTTGATCGAAGTCGGATTCATACTTAGGGAAATCTAAGTCTTGAAAAATCATTTCTGCAAATTCGCCTTTGTCATCACGTCTACCTCTAACGGTCAAAGCAAATTGGTAAAAAGATGCATCTTTCATTATTTAACTGTCACATCAACAACAAGTGTTTGTCCTTTTGTTAACGCTGGTTCTTCATGAATTTCGTGTGTATCAACTTGTTCAGCAAAGTTTGTCATAATGACTGGTGAAATAATAGATTTTGCATTTTGGTTAATATAATCCAAGTCGAATGTAACGAGGTCATCGCCGACTGAAACGCGGTCGCCACTTTCAACAAGTGTTTCAAAACCTTCACCGTTTAATTGAACAGTATCTAAACCGATGTGAACAAGCACTTCTAAGCCGTTATCAGCTTTAAGACCGATTGCATGTTTTGTTGGGAATACGTTATCAACAACGCCATCGATTGGTGATACAACTTTGCCTTCTGTTGGTTTAACACCGAAACCGTCGCCCATCATTTTTTGAGCAAAAACTGGATCTGGAATATCTTCAACTTTTACATATTCACCTGTCATAGGTGCGTAAATTTTAATATCTTTACTTGCTTCATTGCCTTTACCAAATAATTTCTTAAACATATGGTTCACTCCTCTTTATTTATCAAACAATCTCACGAATTCGCCGTAGCCAAGTTGTTCGAGTTTTTCATATGGGATAAATTGAATTGCTGCAGAATTGATACAGTAGCGCAGACCACCGAGTTCTTTAGGGCCATCGTTAAATACATGACCGAGGTGACTGTTACTACCTTCTGAGCGGACTTCTGTACGAATCATGCCAAAAGACTTATCGACGAGTTCAATGATTTCTTGATCATCGATAGCTTTTGAAAAGCTTGGCCAGCCGCAATCTGACTGGAACTTATCTTCTGAAGTAAACAACGGCTTGCCTGATAATTTATCGACATAGATGCCTTTGTCATAGTGATTCCAATATTCATTTTCGAATGGTGGTTCTGTGCCGTCTTGTTGTGTGACAAGATATTCAAGATCAGTTAATTCTGATTTATCTTTTTTAATCATTGTGTGTCCCCCCCAGTGTGCTTCGATAAATGCTTTTCTGCCAGAGCCTTTTTGATATTGTGCATAATGTGCTGGGTTTTTAAGATAATAATCCTGATGATATGTTTCTGCAGGATAGAAGTTCTTATAAGGCTCTACAGGTGTTACGATCGGTTTATCAAAAATACCTTGATCATCTAGTTTTTTAATTTTATCTAATGCAGTTTGTTGTTGTTCTGTGTCGTGATAAAAAATTACAGGACGATAACTGTCGCCTCTATCAAAAAATTGACCATTTTTATCAGTTGGGTCGAAAGTTTTGAAATAAATATCTAAAATCTCTTCATAGGAAATTACTGCTGGATCGTACGTGATCTGAACAGCTTCAACATGACCTGTTGTATTCGTACATACTTGTTCATACGTTGGGTTTTCTACTGTTCCACCACTGTATCCTGACACAATGCCTTCAATGCCATCAAATGATGTAAAAGGCTTAACAAGACACCAGAAACAACCACCTGCAAGTGTTGCGAAAGCCATAGTCATACCTCCTTATTCGGTATTAGTACGTTCCTTCTTTTAAGAGAATAAGTCCAATTGCACCTGTACCTGTATGTGTAGAAATTACAGGTGATGTGTGACCTAATTGGAAACTACCGATATTGAATGTTTCATCAAGTTTTTCTTTAAACTTGTGCATGAAGCCTTCAGCGTCAGCATGTGAAATGCCGACAGCTTCCACTTTATCATTACCAACGAATGGTTTAAGATCGCTGATGATTTGTTTGATACATGCGCCTTGTGTACGGACGTTATGAATCATTTCGAGCTTACCGTCAACGACTTCACCGATTGGTTTAATCTTCATGAGGTTACCCATAATACCCTTTGCTTTACTAATACGGCCACCTTTAATCAGTTGATCGAGTTGACCGATAATCACAAATAACTTGATATTTTTCTGTACTTTCTCAAGTTTTTTCACGATTTCTTCAGTTGGGATACCTTCTTCAATCCACTTCACTAAATATTGAATTTGATATGCAAGTCCCCATGAAATAGATTTTGAATCGATGACAGTAATTTTGCCGTCGACCATTTCGCTGGCTTGACGCGCAGTATGAACAGTACCGCTAAGTCCTGATGTTAAGTGAATACTAATGATTTCAACATCATCTTTCATTAATTCTTCATATTTTTCAACAAATTGTCCAAGTGCTGGTTGACTTGTTTTTAAATCATGGTTACCTTCAGCTAAATATTTGATATATTCTTCTGACGACATGTCAATTTGGTCTACATATGATTTACCATCAATTGTAACGCTCAATGGAATGACATGAATGCCATGTTTTTCAAAAAATGACGGATCTAAATCCGATGTTGAATCTGTAACAATAATACGCTGCATAGTGTATAGCCTCCAGTTTATTTTCTAGTGAGATGTAAAAATGTGTGTGCATATTTATTTTTATCGTCTACTGTGCCTTCAATCGCTGAGTCGACGTGCCAATCTTCAAATGTATATGGTGGGAAGAACGTGTCCGCTTGAAACGTATCTTGAATGACTGTGATGTACATATCATCAACTTTATCAATAAAAGATTCAAACAGTGTCTGCCCTCCGAAAATGAAAACGTGTCCTTCTAATTTTGAAATATCATCAAGGCTGTGAATAACATCTACGCCTTCAGCTTGAAATTCAGGATTACGCGTTAGGACAACATTACGGCGATTTGGTAATGGTTTGCCAATCGATTCATAAGTTGCACGTCCCATCACAAGTGTGTGACCTGTCGTTAACTGCTTAACGTGTTTAAGGTCGTTCGGTAAATGCCACGGCAATTGATTATTAAAGCCGATGCCTCGATTTTGATCATGTGCAACGAGTATGGATAATGTCAAAAAAATCACTCCTCGAAATTATACCGCGATGGGTGCTTTGATAGTTGGATGCGACTCGTAGTTGATAATTTCTAAGTCTTCGTATTCAATGTCAAATATTGACTTATCTGAGTTTATACGTAATGTAGGTGGTTCAAAACTTGTACGTGCGAGCTGTGTTTGAACAGCATCGATATGATTGCTATAGATGTGCGCATCACCGAATGTATGCACGAATTCGCCTACTTCCAAGCCACATTCTCTCGCAATTAGATGTGTCAACAAGCTATAACTTGCAATGTTAAATGGAACGCCTAAGAAGATGTCCGCACTGCGTTGGTATAACTGACAACTTAATTTATTATTTTCGACATAAAATTGAAATAGCGTATGACACGGTGGGAGCGCCATCGTATCAATTTCTGCAGGATTCCATGCGCTAATAATATGACGTCTTGAGTTTGGATATTGTTTGATTTGTTCAATAACTGTCTTGAGCTGGTCATAGTGTTTACCATCAGCACCAACCCAGTCACGCCATTGTTTCCCGTAAACATTGCCTAAATCTCCATGTTTTTCCATAAATGCATCATCGTGAAGAATGGCGTTTTTGAACTTTGCCATTTCTTCGTCATACACTGTTTTAAATTCTGGCTCATTGAGTGCACGATGCCCGAAATTTGTCATGTCAGGCCCTGAGTAGTCTGGGCTGTTTACGTATTTTTCAAATGCCCATTCATTCCAAATATTGTTGTTATATTGTAGTAAGTATCTTAAGTTGGTATCGCCACGAATAAACCAAATGAGTTCAGTTGCTATAAGTTTAAACGATACTTTTTTAGTCGTTAGTAGTGGAAACCCTTTAGATAAATCAAAGCGCAATTGATGACCAAATTTTGAAATGGTACCAGTTGCTGTACGGTCATCACGTTGATTGCCAATTTTTAATATTTCAGCACATAAATCATGATATGCCGTATCAAATGGATTCATGACGCTCACCTCTTTCCTTTACCCTCTATAATAGACGATTTTTAAGCATTTGAAAAATAATAAACAAATGCTGGGTGCAAAGTACCATTTGCCCCAGCATTGTACGATTCTTAACAGTGTGTATCAAACGCCTCTTTGATATCCATTGCTAAATCATTAATATCTCTGCCTTCAATATGCTCACGTGGTGTGAAGTGTACAAGTTGTTGTCCTTTAAAAAGTGCAAATGATGGACTTGAAGGTACTTGTTGAATATAGTTGCGCATTGTTTCAGTCGCTTCTTTATCTTGGCCAGCAAAAACAGTCACTTTATGGTCTGGCTTTTTGTCGTTTTGTTCAGCAACAGCAACGGCGGCTGGACGTGCTAAGCCTGCCGCACATCCGCAAGTTGAGTTAATAACAACAAATGTCGTTTCGTCGTCATGACGTCCGTCCATATATTCAGTTACAGCTTCTGATGTTTCTAAGCTTATAAAACCATTTTGTGTTAATTCACCGCGCATTTGTGCTGCTAATTCTTTCATATATGCATCATAAGCATTCATGAGTGATTCGCTCCTTTGTATTCATGTTTGTGTATTCTTGAGTCATTATAACATCATTTAGCGCGTACGATTTGCAATTTGTTTCCAAACTGAACCTAACGCTGCTTCACCTTGTTCGATACGTGTGATGGCCATTTCAATTTGCATGCGTACTTCATATGCTGAATCGTCTTGATGTGCCTTCAAAGCAGCCAACTGTTCAGGACCGCCTTCATCGAATAAGAACATCGCCGCACGCCAACGGACAATTTTATGCGGGTCATCTAGCGCGCGTGACATCTCAGGCAACGCTTCTGCATAACCTAGGTCGCTCAGCGCATCGCCAGCTGCACGCCTCACTGCCGGACTTTTGTCTTTCAGGCCTTCATACAAGTATGGCAAAGTGTCCTTACTTTCAATCATACTCAATAGTACGATGGCTTCACGTCGCAATTGTACTTTTTCTTCTCGTAAAGCATATGCCAACAATGGATAGTCATCTTCAGTTGGTTTTGGAAAAGCTGTAAGCATTCGTAAGCGTGCCTTCCAATCATCTGCTTGTTGGTATGTGTCTAAAGTAACGTGTTGGTATTGTTTTTGTGGTATATGTGCTGATGTTGTTTGTTGTGCGCGTTCAACGAGTTGTTGTAGCTCACTTTCTGGATAAAGTGCATTTACTTGTTCTTCCACTTCATCCATGACTTCATCAAGCGATCCGTATCGAATACCTAAAGTATGCCATTTTCTTAAAAATACGACATTATCACCTGGTAATTGTGCAGCTGTCATAGCTTCCACAAAGCGATCATGTAGCTGACGACGTACTTCTTCAGTAGGTGTTGTTAATTTAATTTGGTAAGGAATCTCTTTAAATTTAAGTATTTCAGCTTTAATTTCCCCAAAATGTGTGTGGGCTTCAGCATTTTGTGATGTATCAACTTCTTCGCCATTAAGTGTTGCGGTAATTCGTGGCAACACATCTTCCCAGTCCGCTTTCGGCATTTTATCAACAGCTAAAAAGTCTAAAACATAAAAAATAGATTTTACGCCTTCAACTGCCAACAAATGATTAATAAACGTCGGTTGTGATTCGTTGATTTCTGTGTAAGTGGTTGATTGATTATCTTCACGCTTTTCCGAAATAACGATTTTCATCGTATTCGGGCTTGGCGTTGGTTCAATTTTAATAATTTCCATAATGCATTTTACCCCCGTTGTGCAATACGTTATTGCAACTGCTTCCCTAAGGCTTGGATACGTTGACCAATCGAGCATGAATGGATACAAAAATGATGTGCAGCTGTTTTGCTTTCTTCTTTTCTTAAATGAGACTTAATTAAACATTGAGAACAATAGTCTGCCATCAATGAATCAATCGTTGCAATCGCCACTCTTTTTTCTTCAGTTAACATATCTGTCACCTCTCTTTGATAGATTACATAAACATACATAATGGTAACATGATTTGACGTCGTGTTGAAATGTTTGACTCGATTTAATGTTGAATTTTTAATTTTGTTGTTCTATGATAGATAAGTTGTTAAACAGCGGTTTCTAAACACCCGCATTATCAAAATTTAGGAGGATTTTTATGTATAATGAATTTGTAGGCGTTATCGCCTTTTTAGTTACCTTCGTCATGATGGTATTGATGTTTCGCTTTTTCGGAAAGCAAGGTTTGTATGCATGGGTTGCTATGGGTACGATTATTGCGAACATTCAAGTATTAAAAACAGTAGATATTTTTACAATTTCTGCAACGTTAGGAAATGTGATGTTCGCATCAATTTATTTAGCGACAGATATTTTGAATGATATTTATGGTAGAAAAGTTGCAAAAAAAGCTGTATGGCTTGGTTTTACATCAACACTTGTCATGATCATTGTGATGCAAGTGTCATTAGCTTTTACACCGAGTGAAGCGGATATCGCACAAGACGCGTTGAAGACGATTTTTGATGTCATTCCCCGTATTGCGATTGCATCAATTGTAGCGTATATTATCGGTCAACATATTGATGTCTTTATCTTCAATGCCATTAAGAAAGTATTCACTTCAGATCGTACGTTCTTTATTCGGGCATATGGAAGTACGACATTGAGTTCGATTATTGATACTGCCCTATTCGTATTAATCGCATTTTATGGTGGGCCACTACCAAATAATGTCATTTTAGAAATATTCATTACGACATATTTATTAAAATTAGTTTCAACAATTTTCAATGTGCTGTTCGGATATTGGGCGAAATCAATGTATAAACGTGGCAAAGTCAATGATGACGATATTTAAGAAATAATACTAAAAGGTAGCTATAGAAAGTTATGAATGACAGAGAAATGTGATTCAGACTTGTTTAGCTGCCTTTTTTTATATGTAAGGAGTAGCATATAATGGCAAAAATTTACTTTGATGCAGCGACGAAAGGAAACCCTGGATTAAGTGCGTGTGGTGTTGTTATTGTAGATGAAACAACGCGTCATACGTATACACAAGTTTTAGGAGAAATGGATAATCATAGCGCAGAATGGGAAGCGCTGATTTACGCCTTACAACAAGCAATACAGTTACAAGTACCTAATGCATTGATTTACACAGATTCACAATTAATAGAAGATGCGGTCAACCGCAATTTTGTCAAAAACAAACATTTTAAGCCGTATTTAGAACAGTTCAATCAACAGGCAGAGATGTTTGAATTATGTTTTGTAAAATGGGTACCGCGCGGACAAAATAAAGAAGCAAATCAGTTGGCGCAACAAACGCTTTATCAGGCAACGAAATAGTATGTAAAAAGAGACGGCACACGTTCATTGGATATGGAACGCATGTCGTCTCTTTTGCTTATTGCTCGGTTCTTAATTATGTCTTTTACAATTACTGTACTATCGTTTCTTGATTGCTCGCTTGCCAAGGCGTTTCACTTCAACTAATTTTGGGAGCACTACAGAAATCTAATGTTTTAACAAAGATTTCGTTGTAGTGCCCCAGCAAGGCTGAGTAGATGTGTGAGAAGTCAAAGGGTGTAGTCAGACATCACTTAGCTACTGCCAGCTTTGTATTTGTACTTTTAAAGCTTATCTTAATTATGGATTTTCCGTTAGGCTTGTTGCCATAGGCGTCTCGCAATCGAAACGATCTAAGCGTTAGTTTAAAAGTTATACACCCTATCTTAGAATCTACAAAACGGTGTTTGGTGTGTATTTACACAACGCTTTTAATTAAATTTAAATTGTTTTCTTATGTATTAAAAAAGGCGGAATGGCTTAATTGTGCCATCCCGCCTTTTAAGGCTATAGAATACGATTTATAACGATAGAATATATTTTTTTGCGACGCGTAGTTCGTGTTGATCACATACATTTAAAATATGTGCATAGTCAGGTGTAAATGCCATTTGTTGCCATATGTTGCTTGTATCGATTGGTGCGTCACAGACGATTTCGGCAAGTCGTTTTGAACATATTAAGTTGTCCATATCGGCATTAATTTTCTTCTGCTGACCGGCTGTGAGTGATGTGATATTTGAAATAACATTTTCAACAGAACCGTATTGTTGAATGAGCTTGATGGCTGTTTTTTCGCCGATGCCTTTAACGCCTGGATATCCGTCAGCACTATCGCCCATAAATGCTTTGACATCAATGAGTTGCTTAGGTGCTAGACCATAATGTTCACGGAAAGCAGCGGCATCAAATTTTAAATACTCGCTAAAGCCCTTTTTAACGAGCCAAATATGAATGTTATCTGCAGTACATTGGAGTAAATCACGATCTCCTGTAACAACGTATACATGCGCGTCTGTATCATGTGCACTTTGCGTTGCGAGTGTACCGATTACATCATCAGCTTCATAATTAGGCAGTCCAATATTAAAGAAACCGAGTTCTTGTGAAATTTGTTGAACGTGTCCAAATTGAGGGACTAACGCTTCGGGTGGCTCGGGACGGTTTTGTTTATAACCTTCAAACATATCATTGCGAAATGTTGATTTCCCCATATCCCAGCAAATTGCCAAATGCGTTGGCTGAATGTCAGCGACTGCACGTAATACATGACGTACAAATCCTTGCGTCCCGTTTGTAGGAATCCCTTGCGATGTCATCATAAAGTTTTTGTGAACACTTGTAGCATAGAAATGTCGGAATAACAGTGCCATGCCGTCTATTAATAAGATGCGTTTAGTCATAATGTTTATCCTTTAATTCAAGATTTGTTTGAGTTTTGGTAATGCTTCTTGTAATGCTTTCAGCTGCGTTTGGTCCATCTCGAATGCCAATAATTTTTCAATTTCTTGTTGGGCATCTTGTTCGAGTGTATTCAGCTTTTGTTGTGCTTGTGTTGTTAACTCTTCAGCGTACGTATCAAGTGCTGTTTTCAATTGTTCCAGACACGGTTGTAATTGTTCGACAGTCATCTCTTTAATTGCAGTTTGTACTTGTTGTTGCTGCTTTGGCTGTAAAATTGCCTTTTTCGTTAATTGTTTAGGCAATGCGTTCACGAATGACGCTAAGTCCAAATGCATATAAGCTGTGTCAATATTGTCAACTGTGATATGTGTATCAGGCTGTACAATCACATGATGTTGTGCCATTTCGGTCACTACGGGTGCCAGTTGATGTGCCAATTGTGTTTCAAAATGCTTTTTCATACGATTGACAAGTAATGTTTGTTCTAAATACAATTTTTGATGAATTTGATCAAGATATGTTTTAGCAGCATGACGCTTAGCGACTTTAAAGTCATCGTCATGTGTCATTTGCGTATTAAATACAGATTTTACGTCATCTTGTAACTGAATACTAAGTCGTTCGTTTAAGTAATACAATTGGTCATCACGTTCACTACGATATTGTTGCTGTACAGCGTTCATGAGTTGTTCAGGAAAGACACGTGTCTTTTTATAGCGTTGTAAATAGGCATGATTTTGTTCGATTTGTTGCGCGTTATTTTCAACATCTGTGACCATTGACTCAAGTGATTGTGTAATCGCTTCTAACTGATGCATAATTTGCTTTTCAAGTACTTGTTTTGACTCTATATCAGCAAATGTTTGAATAGCTGTATGGAGTTGGTCCACCCCAGAGTCACCAACGCGCAATGCTTCACGGCTTGACACATCAAAGATTTCACAATGCATGCCAACTTGTGCAAGTGCGTCTTTCGTGTAGTCATGTACCGCCACAAGATCTTCCTCTGTCTCCGCTAGGTCCGTCGCATTAATAACCATCTTGAATGCTTGGTTTTCAATCAATTGATTCATGTCTTTCATATGTTCGATAAATGCTTTGTCATTATCTGTAAAGGCATGGTTGAAATAACTCACATATAAAATTAAATCAGCAGTGGCCAATATTTTTTCAGTTTCATTCGTATGACGTTGGTTGTTTGAATAAAGTCCGAGTGAATCGACAATAATTTTATCTTTCAACCACTCGTGTTCAAGTTGTAAATGAACCGTTTTGACAAATGTCGCATATTCATCTTCAGCACTCCACTTTCGAAGTTCATCTTGCGGAATATCCAAATCATAACCGTCTGCAGTAAGTGATTCATATAGTGCGTAATTTTTTTCAATGGCTTCAATAAAGGCAAGTCTGTTTTTATCAATACGCCCTTTTAAATCTTGTAAGTCTTGTGCCAAAAAGTCGGCAATTGAGTCAAAATGATAGTCAACTGTTTCAACAACATCATTCAGTTCATCGAGCAACATCTCTTGTGTTTTGAATGTCACGGAATTGCGATTGCCGTATGAAATTTCAGTTGTCGCAGCAGTCGTTGGATTTGGTGAACTTACTAAATATTGGTCGCCAAGTAATGCGTTGATTAGGCTGCTTTTACCCGCGCTGAATGTACCAAACACCCCGATTTTAATAACTTGATTGTCTAAACGTTGTAATGTGTTTCGCATATTATTTACTTGTGCATCATATAGCGACAGATCAGATAACGTAGCAAGTGCTTGTTCAATATGTTCACGTTGCGACTGCTGATTTTCAGATTCAGTTAATGTTTGTTCAGTGATGTTCCCTGTGTTTTCAACTGTTGAATCTGAAGGTGTATACGTCATCTTTGTACGGTCAATTAATTTGTCGAGTGAATCATCGAGATGAATGTAATAATGTTGATAATTTTCCGTGTCTAAAGATGTTTTTAACGCACGTAATGTATGATAACGTTCATAGACATCCGTCTCATCGTCGACAGTTACGCCTTCTATCTCGACTCGAACGTTAGCAATAATCTCATCATCAAGTGGTTTTGATTGTTTGAGAATATATTGACCAATTTGTTTCATCAATTGTTCAGAAAATGTTAAGACATATTGATTACTAATTTGAACTTGTGTTTGGTATAGGTCTGTTACAAGTGTCGCTGGTATTTCAATATTTTGATCTAAAATGCGTTCATTTAATGAAGTATCGTCAATAAAACGCGTTAAGAATACCATATCTGCTTGCATCGGCTTAATAATTTCTTGTGTCACTTGTGTTTGTAGTGCAGACATAAGTGTAGCAAGACGTTCTTCGCGTGCTTGTTCGATTTTTTTACGCTTATTGAATAAACCGCCTGCTGAAAAATCTTTGGTCATACTTTCTAAATAATAGCGAATGTGTTCACGCATATCGTGTGACATAATGTACGCATTATCAATGACTGCTTTACGCTTGTCTTCTAAGTGACGACTGAGTGCATCGGGAGTGCTAATTAATTGCGCTTCATTATGCACAGATTGTTCCTGTAAATGCTTGTCATACGCTGCATCAAACGCATCTGCTTCAATGTTTAATGCTTCTAAACAACGATCCATTTGTTCAGTTAAATATTGAGATTGATGTTCTTGAATAAACGACACCATACGCGCTACATAGTCAGCAAGTGGTTCGCGATTGGCATCCTGTTCATGCATATATGCTTTTAACGCTGTAAATTGGTTTTCCGGATGTTCAAATTTCGTGATATAAAATACTTTTTCTAATGTAATGTCCCAATCCGTTAAAGACTTTGTCACACGTGCTTTAAACGCATCAAACGACAGTTCAGCATCATTATGTTTATCAATTTGGTTAATAAGAAATGTGACAGGAATGCCCGCTTGATTCAATTGCTTCATAAATTGAAAGTTTAACGCTGATTGGACGTGGTTGTAATCGACTGTATAAAACACCATATTACTCGTATATAAAAAGCGCTCTGTACTGTGACTGTGTGATTTCACGTTAGAATCGACACCTGGTGTGTCTTGGAACGTAAAGCCGTTTCGATAGTCATCAGACTGGAAGCGGATATCGATAGACTCAACGTTATAGTTTTCACGGTTCATCTGTTTGACGTCATCATAGGATGCGAGTTCTGTATACTGTTGTCCCTCAATATTAGCGGTAATTCCAGCCGTGTCAGCAACTGTAACTAATGCTGTATTACTCGTCGTTGGAACTGGTGAACTCGGTAAAATGTCTTGACCAATCAAATTGTTAATGATTGTTGATTTACCGGCAGAAAAGTGTCCGACAAAAGTCATTGTGTAATGTTCTAAATAAACTTTTTTGATGACTTGGTTGATCGTTTCAATAAATGATGTATGGTCAGACTTTTCAACTTCTTTTTTCAATTTGTAAAGTATATCTAACTGTTCGATATTATTCATTATGTAAATTCCCCTTGTTTGTTATGTTTTAAAAAGCGGTATCCTAATTGCTCTTTTTTATAACATGATTCGTACTTATATGTTATTGTATAGCATTTAAGACAAAGTGAAAATATTAGAGCGCTAAATATGTCTACCAAAATAAAAAACTGGTGACCTTGTTTGGATCACCAGCATATGTTTTAAAATCATTATTCATGAAATGCGATTGGTTTTGGCTTGCGACGCATTTTGATGATTTGTGAGATGATATAAATTATAATTCCGAACCAAATAAAACAGAATGTAATAAACTGATCTGTGTTGAACGGCTCTTTAAACACGAAAATGCCGTTTAGGAAAATTAAAGTCGGTCCTACGTATTGAATAAAGCCGATGAGTGATAATGGTATGCGAACGGCTGCAGCTGAAAATGCGAGTAATGGAACGGCCGTTACAACACCTGAGAATAAAAGCCAAAACGTTGCGCTATTCATACCAATGCTGAGTCCGTGTGATTGCCCAACAACAATTAAATAGATCAGTGCCATTGGTGCCGTTGCAATGGTCTCGATGGTAATACTACTGACAGCACTCATAGGAACGAGCTTTTTCAATAACCCATAAATACCGAATGAAAAAGCTAAAATAAGTGAAATAAATGGAAACTCTCCTACTTTAAATGTCATGTAGAGTACACCCATTGTCGCAAAAATAATGGCGCACCATTCAAGTTTATTAAAGCGTTCTTTAAAAAATATCATTGCAAGTACGATACTGACTAAAGGATTAATATAATAGCCTAAGCTTGTTTGTAGCACATAATTTGCATTGATTGCATAAATAAAAGTACCCCAGTTAAGTGTTACGACATAGCCAGCAACAATAATAATGAATAGTTTCTTAGGCGTCTTAATAAATTGTTGCAAATCCGACTTAAGTTGCGGTCCCTGTTTCATTACAGGGATGAGTATCATCATAAATACTAATGACAATACAATGCGATACATCAGTATTTCTGTCGCATCAATTCCTTTGATTAATGCCCAATATAACGGCAAAATCCCCCACATAACATAAGCGGATAAGGCGTAAAAAATCCCCTTTTGAAATGATGATGAATGATTCATTTAAGCACCCCTTTATCTGTTGGATGACATAAAAATTATTTATTCGCCCAATATTGATAATAAGTTGTTTCAATATAACCGTTGAATAACTTACGACGCTTCGTTGCTTTACGATTGACGAGATATTCAAATTCTTTACTGCTTGTCATAATATACATGGATAATTGTGGATTTTGTTGTAATAGCTTGCCTAAGTAGCGATACATCTCTTCTACTTCATCACGTTCCCCGATACGCTCACCATATGGCGGGTTTCCGATTAAACCGATTGGCCCCTCGTGATCAATTGTCAGTGTGTTCACATCTTTCACTTCAAATTGAATGATATCCCCGACACCGACTTCATCCGCATTACGACGTGCAATTTCGATCATTTCTGGATCGATATCAGAGGCGAATATTTGAATGTCTTTGTCATAATCCGCCTGTGCATCAGCTTCAGCACGCATTTTATCGAATAAGTCTTCTGGAATGATGGACCATTTTTCTGATACGAATGAACGGTTGAATCCAGGTGCGATGTTTTGGGCGATTAAGCATGCTTCAATGGCGATTGTACCCGAACCACAGAATGGATCGATTAAAGGCGTTTCACCTGTCCAGTTCGCGAGTTTCACTAGACTTGCTGCTAATGTTTCTTTGATTGGCGCTTCCCCTTGCGCAAGACGATAGCCACGTTTGTTTAATCCAGAACCTGATGTATCGATTGTCAGTAAGACGTTATCTTTTAAAATATTTACTTCAACAGGATATTTCGCACCCGATTCATCTAACCAGCCAGATACTTGGTGTTCAGACTTTAACTTTTCAACAATGGCTTTTTTCGTAATTGCTTGTACATCAGGCACGCTGTGTAACACAGATTTTAAACTACGCCCTTGTACCGGGAACTCACCATCTGCTGGAATGATGTCATGCCATGGTAATGCTTTCGTTTTTTCAAATAACTCATCAAAAGTAGTTGCTTTAAATTGCCCAACGATGAGTTTGACACGGTCCGCAGTGCGCAACCATAAGTTTGCTTTCACAATGGCTTGAGCGTCACCGTTGAAATAAATACGACCATTCTCAACGCGTGTTTCATAGCCTAACTCTTGAACTTCTTTTGCAACAATGGCCTCTAATCCCATTGGACAAACTGCTAATAATTGATACATAATGAACCTCCTACATATGTCATTTCTATTTATAATGGATTGGACACAGTAATTTTATGCTACTGCCATATACATAAAATCTCATGCTTAATTTGAATGTTTGTATTGATGTCCCAGCACCAAAAGCAGGGTTTTCGACAGAACTGCCACGATTTCGGCAAAATAAAAAAGCAATTTTGCTCATCGTTGGGTTCTGCTCAAACACTAACCACTTTTGTCCCAACCTCTTGTTAATATATGAATTCATACATTTAAGGCTGGGACACATATGATGCCCCAGCCTTATTCACTAGTAGTAATATTTCTATAAGCCATGTTCTGTTCCTTAGTACTCAAACGTGCACTAGTCGCACTGGTACGCCGGTGGTAATCATCTGTCTAAGTATGATCAACATACATTCTCGTTTATACGTTGAATTCCGTTAAACAAGTGCTCCTACCAAATTTGGATTGCTCACTCGAGGGGTTTACCGCGTTCCACCTCTGATATTTCTAACAGAGCTACGTCACTGTGGCACTTTCAAACTATTATAACCGTATCCGAAGACTTAGGTTAATTCGTTGCCGTCAATTTACATTGCCTTGACTTATTGTTTCATCAAGCACGAACACTACAATCATCTCAGATTGTGTGAGCATGGACTTTCCTCTATAAAAATTAATTTATAGCGATTACCCAAAATATTACTTCAAAATTATATCATCTCAATGATTAAAAGCAATGATTATTTGCCAAAGACTGCTTTTTCTAAATTTGAAATGCGTTTTAAAATGTCAACGTTACTACTTTGGTTGGTACCTTGACTTGAAAAGCTTTTACTTTCTTGTGGGCGACCTGAAGCCACACGAATACGTAAATCTTCAATTTCTTTTTTGAGTTTATGATTCTCTTCTGAAAGCTTAATCACTTCATTATTCAAGTCTGACATTTTTTGATAATCAACGATAATATCATCTAAAAAAGCATCAACTTCTTCTGGACGATAGCCGCGTACGACTGTTTTTTCAAAATCTTTTTCATAAATATCTTTTGCAGATAATTTTAACGAAACATCTGACATGTGCGCCACCTCATTTGATTCATATTTCATTTGACCACTGTAAATCATTAATAAAACTTGTAATTTCGTCAAATGTCACAACATCACAAGTATAGTGTGTTTGTTCCATAAAATCAACTAACTTTCTTTTAAAATACTTTGGACTCGCTTCTTGTTCTTCGTCATAAATAAGGACCGTAATATCTGTGTGATCAAGCATAAATTGATCGGCTGCTTGAAATTGATGGGGTCCGACATAATCAGAATGAAAGACGCTATTAACGTAATCCGCTTGTGAAATAATCGCTTGATATTGTGCTTGCTGTGTTTCGCGCCATTTAGATGTATGGTTTTGAAATGGTGTAATGATACCGAGCTTTAATTCAGGATACGTTTCTTTAAGTTCAATGACACAAGCGGCTGCCCACAACTCGATGCCAAGCTGACCTTGAATCAACACCCATTCGAGCCCTTCTTCAATATAGCCAATTAACTTTTGCTTAATAAATGCTTTCAAATAAGAAACTTCTTTAGCGTCTTCACTAAAAATATTCAATTCATAAGATTTATAACCTGTGATATACATTGATTGATACATCGATATGGCCACCTATTGCATAATTGTCATAATGTCATGTTTGATCGTTTTCAGTTGATCATAAAATTGCTTCTTACTTGTTCGTGCATCATGACAAGACACGGACAAAGTTTTTAACAGTGTTTCTATTCGTTCACGTTGTGCGATGAACTGCTGCGTTGCTTGTTCTGTCTGTGTAAGATGCGCATCAATTTGGCCGACAAACGGTACAATATCATTGTTGAAATCATATTGCTGTCCTTCTCGAGCGGCGATATATCTAGATTCTACTTCTGAAATATCGGCTAGTAATTGTTGGAATGGACGTTCAGTCATCAGAATCACCTTACCTTCATATTATATCGTACCATAAATTGTACCAAAACTTGATAACACCACGCTTTGGGGTAACAGAGAACGCACATCTATGTTACAATAATGTCAGTTTATGAATGCTAACAATAGGCAAGCGTTTATAAACCACCTACCCTAATATGTGTATAGGGCATAACAGATGGAATGTAGGTGAGACTATGAACTATCCAAACGGTAAGCCTTTTAGACAAAATAAGACTCAAGGCGGAAGTCAGCGTACGCTAAAATCAAGTACGATTAAATATGGTGGTCGTGGTATGTCGTTGGAAAAGGACATTGAACGATCCAACAAGCATTATTTGAATGCGGGTGTCGCAGTGATTCATAAAAAGCCAACACCTATTCAAGTCGTGCATGTTGATTATCCGAAGCGGAGTCAAGCAGTGATTAAAGAGGCTTACTTTAGAACGCCTTCTACAACTGATTATAATGGTGTTTATCGCGGTTATCATATTGATTTTGAAGCTAAGGAAACGACGAATAAAACTTCTTTTCCACTTCAAAATATTCATGCGCATCAAGTGGAACATATGCGACAAGTTGCGCAACATGGTGGTATCGCATTTTTGTTGTTACGATTTAAAGGAAGAGATGAAACGTATTTACTTTCATTTAAAGCATTCATCCCTTTTTGGCAACGCTATTTAGATGACATCAAAAAATCAATTTCAGTTGAAGAAGTGCAAGAAAATGGTTACTATATTCCTTATCAGTATCAACCAAGATTAAACTATCTTACAGCTGTTGATAAGTTGATATTAGATGAAAGTGAGGACCGCCTATGACGGAGAAGAAAGCGGCTTCTAATGGTTCTAAGAAGAAGTCCGGTCAAAAAAAGAATAGAAATATTAAGCGCACACTGATAAAAGTGTTCAGCTTTTGTGTATTAGCTTTTGTCATTTTAGCATTACTTGGTGTGTTACTTTTCGCTTATTATGCATGGAAAGCGCCAGCATTTAATGAAGCGAAGTTACAAGACCCAAGTCCAGCTAAAATTTACGACCAAAATGATACACTCGTCAAAACGCTTGATAATGGTGCAAGACGTGAACACGTTGATTTGAAAGATGTTCCAGATCAATTGAAAGACGCGGTACTTGCGACAGAAGACAACCGTTTCTATGATCACGGTGCTTTAGACTATAAACGTCTATTCGGCGCAGTCATTAAAAACGTAACGGGTGGCTTTGGTTCACAGGGTGCATCTACCCTAACCCAACAAGTAGTTAAGCGAACATTTTTAACAGATCAGAAGTCGATTGAGCGTAAAGCGCAAGAAGCTTACTTATCTTATCGCCTTGAACAAGAGTATTCGAAAGACGAAATCTTCCAAATGTATTTGAACAAGATTTACTACTCTGATGGTGTCTATGGGGTAAAAGCGGCTGCTAAGTATTATTTCGATAAAGATTTAAAAGACTTAAACTTAGCAGAAACAGCATATCTTGCAGGTTTACCACAAGTACCGAATACTTATAACATCTATGATAATCCCGAAGAAGCAGAGAAACGTAAAGATACAGTACTCTACTTGATGGCTTATCATGATCGTATTACTGAGCAACAAAAGAAAGAAGCACAAGATACGCCAATCACTGCGAACTTAGTTGATCGTTCAGCTGAAGATCGTGAAATCAAACCAGATGATAGTTCACAACAGTATGATTCATATCTAAACTTTGTGAAACAAGAATTGATGAACAACGAGCAGTTCAAAGGACGCAACTTGTCGGATATTCTAAACAGTGGTATTAAGATTTACACTTACATGGACAAAGACGTTCAAACTGTCTTACAAAGTCGTATTGATAACGGTGGCTACTACAAGAATGATGAACAACAAGTTGGTGCGACAATCGTTGACAGCCAAACAGGTGCGTTAACGGCAATTTCTGGTGGCAGAAACTACAAAGACGTCGTTCAACGTAACCAAGCAACGGATGTACATCCAACTGGTTCGACATTGAAACCATTCTTAGCGTATGCCCCTGCGATTGAAAACTTGCAATGGGCAACGAACCACTCGATTCAGGACGAATCTGCATACTATCTTGATGGTGGCACATTCCGAAACTACGATGGTAGAGGTCATGGTGTTGTAACGATTTACGACGCGTTACGTCAAAGTTTCAACATCCCAGCGCTAAAAACATGGCAAACAGTTAAAGAACAAGCAGGTGAAAATGCACCGACAGACTTTGCAGCAAAAGTCGGCTTAGAATATGAGAATACAAATATTGGACCTTCTGAAGTATTGGGTGGTTCATCATCTGAGTTCTCCCCTGTTCAGTTAGCATCTGCATATGCATCATTTGCAAACGGTGGTACGTACAATAAAGCACACTCTATTAAAAAAGTTGTTGAAGCAAATGGCAACACGATTGAGTTTGAACACACGAGCCATCAAGCAATGAATGACTATACAGCATATATGATTACGCAAATCCTTAAAGGTACATTTGATACGTATGGTTCAGCTTACGGTAACGGTGTACCAGGCGTAAACGTTGCGGCGAAAACAGGTACAGGTACGTATGGTGATCAAACTTACCAAGAGTATAGCTTACCTGATTCAGCAGCGAAAGACGTTTGGATTTCGGGTTACTCACCGCGCTACACAATGTCAATCTGGATGGGCTTCGGCAAAGTAAAACTTTACGGTGAAAACTCATTCATTGGTAGTGGCGAACAAAAATTACCACAATATCTATTTAGAGATGTAATGGGTGATATTAACCCACAAGATGGTACAGACTTTGACCGCCCTGCTTCTGTTGGTGGTAGTGGTCGTAGCTTATATGTTGCACAAGCCCCAGACGGTAATGTAACAAGTAACTTTACAGAATCAAGTGGTGGCTCAAATAGCAACTCTAACAATAAGCAAAATGGTCAAAACTTGAATAACGCTAACAGCCAAGGAAATGGTAACAGTAATAGTAACAACAACAATAGGGGTGGCTTTTTCAGCAACCTCTTTGGTAATAACTAAATTAAAAGATGGAATGGCAATTAGAATGCTGTTCCATCTTTTTACATTAAGTATGAAAAATTGATTTATAAAGTGTAAAGGGCTTGTTCATATTTATTGTCGTCAATTAACATTTTGATTGTTTGTCTGCGATTTTTGTGTTGAAGTCTGTAACTGATTTCTTTGGATCTTTGGATGTTTTGCTCTTTCATATGCTTAGCGACAACAAGAAATAAAATTTCTAAAGCAAAGCGATATTGATCGAAAACTAACATTAATAATTTGCGAGCTTTCTTTTTATCATAGTGCTTCTGTTCTTTATACAGTCGAATATGCGTACGAACTAAAATAAATGGAATGGCGAAATATGTGGAGAAAGTGAATCTAACGTTACACTCGTAGGCCCATGCAGCGGTGAACATTACTGTGGATAAATAATACAATATGATTGTTGCGATAATATAGATAATCAAAAGTGTTTTAACCATAGACATCAGCCCTTTCATTGATAAATTATCAGTCAATACAATCTTAGTATGATGTTTAGCAACAAATAGTGACTTTAGATATGCATCTAGCCTTATTGAGATGAATCAAAGTGATTATTTAGAGTGTATATTTTTTTTGTTAAACCCATAAATAAAAATATCGAATACACTGGCAATTATTAAGGCAAGTGAAACGATAATCAATACTGTAATATACCAAGTAGCCTCTATCACATCGCTAAATTGTTGGAAGTTAATGACTAAGATGGATACAAATACATTAAAGAAAAGAAAAAGAGATGGAAGCATGTAGCCAATTCGTCTCAATATGACGGAAATGGTACTGTATGTGCTTTTAGCATAATTTTCAATGGCTATTGGTGTGTAATATAAAAAAACACCTAACATTGCGACAGAAAAGTTATGGGTTTTAACGATGGCAAGAATATTTGCGAAAGCGGCGGTTGAAAAATACATCGACCTGATACAATAAATTTTGGTTAGGCTTTTATGATTTTGCATGTGAATATCATTGTACTCTTATGTAATGTCTGTATCTATGTAGCATAAAAATAAATGATTAACGACTCCTTTCTTTTATAATACGAAGATGCTAAGTCATGCTACATTGAATTTTCTGATAACTACGTTAACTATAACATGAAATGAAATGTATGTATATAAGTAAATTAAATATTAATTGGAATTAAAAACCACTCATATAGGGATTTACCTTTATGAGTGGTTTTTTGCACGATAAGCGGCATTCATTTTAACGAGCTCGCTTTTTAATGTCTTCATTTGTTGGTAGCCCATATAATGATGCTTACGTTCTTCAATATAGTCCAGACGTTCATCAAAATTAAATGGCACAATTGGTAATGACGTTAGCTGAACACCTGACAAATCCTGAATGTGATTAATCGTACAGAAATATTCAAGTAAGCACGTATAATATTGGTCAAGTAGTTCAATGCTTTCAGGTTTGCCAATTTTACGTGCTTTTGCAAGCGGGTCTAAATGTGCTTCTAAATCTGTCATTGTTGTTAAAATGGTCATTGTGCTGTCGCCCCTTCCAATCTTAGTGCAGCACGATGACGTTTTTGTCCTTCACGGCAATCGGCAAACAGTGGGCATGCGTCACATTTTGGCTTTTTAGCAAGGCAATGATAACGACCAAAGAAAATAAGTTGGTGATGGCTTTGCGTCCAACGTGATTTCGGGATAATGGATGTTAATTTGCGCTCTACTTCTGCCACACTGTCTTTCCAACGACAAATTCCGAGACGCTTTGACACACGCTCAACATGCGTATCGACAGCAAGTGCAGGTTCACCGAATGCAACACTCATCACAACATTTGCGGTTTTTTGCCCAACTCCTGCAAGTCCAACTAATTGCTTATGCGTGTTTGGGACTTGTCCATCGTATTGGTCGATCAGTGATTGGCACAGTTTTTGAATATTTTTCGCTTTGTTACGATAAAGTCCAATTGAGCGAATATCGTTTTGTAGTTCTTCTAAAGGGACGGCTAAATAATCTTCAGGCGTATGATATTTTTGAAATAATGATTTTGTCACTTTATTAACGGTATTGTCTGTACATTGTGCAGAAAGTAAGACCGCAATAGTAAGTTCAAATGGGTTTTTATGAACTAATTCACATTCAGCATCTGGAAACATTTCATCAATAACATCAATCATTTCCAATGCTTTTTTCTTACTTATCAAATGGGTTCTCTCCTTTCAACCAATCAAATTTTGGAAAGTTTTCGATTTTCTTAACAGTTGGTTGTTGTTTATTAAATTTCGTACGTATCGGTTTCGCATCAGTGACAGTGCGTACATGATTTTTTTCCCAGTTTAACAAAATGCGATCAACATATTTAAGACTTGATTTATCGTGTGCGAGTGCTTCATCAACGGCCGCATTGATAATCGTTATATCGTATTTATTGACATCGAGCCATTGATTGATCGTTTCAATTTCTAATGGAGATAATGAACGACCAAATCCATTTTCGATTTTTTGGAAAAGTGTTTTAAATGCTTGTGCTTTATCCATTTTTTGCATATTTGAATCAATCGTTATAAAAATCTGGCTTAACTGTTCGAAAAAACCATCTAAATTAATATATTCACTTAACTTACCTTCTGAATTTTTTTCAACATGCATTTCTAATAATCCGAGCTGAATGAGTTTTTGAATCGTCATTGTCACTTCAGATTCTTGCATTGTTGACCCTTTTTGTAATGTTTCAATTGAAGGCTGTTCATGACTTGTTTCATACGCGTACAATATCTTCATGAGTATGACTAAGTCGGATTCATTAAGACCTAACTCGCTGTAGTGTTCTAGTAATTCATAGCGACATACAAAAGGTCGTGTTTGCAATTCATAGCTATTCAAAATATCACCTTCTCACATCAGTAGTGCATTAATATCATAACGCATTTAGTCATTAGTTAGTAGCATTTGATTTACAAAAAATTAAAAATGTAAAACCCATTGAAAGTTGCGAGTAAATCAACTTTCAATGGGCTGTTATAAAGCGTCGAGTATATTATGGATAAAGTCTATTTAATAAACGTGGGAATGGTGATGTTTCACGTACGTGTTCCACACCAGAAATCCATGCAACGGTACGCTCTAATCCTAAACCAAAACCACTATGTGGCACGCTACCATACTTACGTAAATCTAAATAGTATTGATAGCTTTCAGGATCTAATTGGTGTGCATCAATGCGTGATTCTAAAAGTTCTAAATCATTAATACGTTCTGAACCACCAATGATTTCACCATAGCCTTCAGGTGCAATCAAGTCTGCACATAATACAGTTTCTTCATTTTCAGGGTTTGGTTGCATATAGAATGGTTTAATTTTTGTTGGATAGTTGACGATAAATACTGGTAAATCATAATGATTGGCAATTGCCGTTTCATGTGGTGCACCAAAGTCATCGCCCCACTCAATATCATCAAAACCAGCTTCATGTAAAAATGTAATCGCATCATCATATGAAATGCGTGGGAATGGTGCCACCACTTTTTCAAGTTTTGATGTGTCGCGATCTAACATTTTTAATTCAAGTGCACAGTTTTTAAGAACAGATTGCACAACAAATGCGACATATTCTTCTTGCACTTTTAAGCTTTCTTCATGGTTTGTGAACGCCATTTCTGGTTCAATCATCCAGAATTCGATTAAATGACGACGTGTTTTAGATTTTTCAGCACGGAATGTTGGACCGAATGAGAACACTTTACCGTGCGCCATTGCAGCTGCTTCCATATATAATTGACCACTTTGAGATAAAAATGCATCTTCATCAAAATATTTTGTATGGAATAACTCGCTTGTGCCTTCTGGAGCACTTGCTGTTAAGATTGGTGGATCAATTTTAGTAAAGCCGTTGTCATTGAAAAATTCATAAGTTGCACGAATGATTTCGTTACGAATTTTCATAACTGCGTGTTGTTTTTTAGAACGTAACCATAAATGACGGTGGTCCATTAAGAATTCTGTTCCGTGATTTTTAGGTGTAATCGGATAGTCATGTGCTTCGTGAATGACTTCGATTGATTTTACTTGCATCTCATAACCTAAGTCTGAACGGTTATCTTCTGTAATCTCACCTGTGATATAAATAGAAGACTCTTGTGTGAGTGACTTAGCTGTTTTGAAGATGTCTTCTTCAACTTCTGATTTCACAACAACACCTTGCATAAAGCCTGTGCCATCACGTAATTGTAGGAATGCAATTTTACCACTAGAGCGCTTATTTGCGAGCCATGCGCCGATTGTTACTTCTTCGCCAATATGATTTTTTGCTTCTTTAATTGTTGTTTTCATAACTAATCTCCTAATTTATTTACTGCTATTATTTTAACAAAAGTTAATTATGACTTCTAGCTTATGCATTAGAAATATCATGGATTAACAAAGATTTTGCTGTTCTGAACCAATTTTATCTAGCTGATTTAAACGTTTTTCAAAATCATCGATATCACCCTGCTGTTGATGATAAGATGCTATTGTTTGTTGGAAGAACGGCTTATAGCGACTCGTAATTAAACGGTTATCAAACGAAACGATGATACCTCTATCATTTTCATTTCTTAATAAACGACCGAGTCCCTGTCTAAAACGTGTTACCGCATCTGGCAAAATATAATCTTTAAAGATATTGGAAAATTCATCTTTTAACAACATCGGTTTAGTCGCGTGTTGATTCATGAATGGTAGCTTTGCAATCATGACACATTTGACACCACTTGCTTGATAGTTAAAGCCTTCAAAAAATGTACTCGTTCCTAACAATATCGCTTTTTCGAAATGATTAAACTTTTGAACGATTTTATGGTTTTGACTTTGTTGTTGCGCCAAAATAACATAATCGTCGAATGCGGCTATTTCATTAAGATATTCCATCACTTCATAAAGCATTTGATAATTGGTAAAAAGAATCAGACATTTGCCGTTAATCGTTGTGACATAACGTGTAATATATTCAACAATTGTCTGTACATATGCTTCGTGATTTTGATAATTGAACGGTTCTATATCAGTCGGTATAAAAATATAACCATTGTCGTAATTCACTGGTTGTGCTTGAATTTGATATAGATTAAATGATGTGTCATCTTTAAACCAATTTTTAAACGCTGCAAAGGATTGATTAAACGTTAAAGTTCCCGAAATAAAAGTTAAAGATTTAAACTGTAGCAGTAATTGCTCAGTAAGTACTGTTTTAACATCTGTTTCTTTAACGTGTAATTTAATTGTTGATTTTTGATCTAAATTTTTGAGTGAGACATAAAATACTTTATTGTGTTTCAAACCATCTTCAATCGGTTTCAACTGGGCAGCAATATATAATAATTGCTTTCTCAATGTTTTGACCGTCTTATGTTTAATGTTTTCAAAGTGCAATAAAGTTTGATGAATTTTTTTAATTAAGCGATGTAAATCCGTTAATAGTGTTTCACTCGATATGTCATAAACATAATATAATTTTGACGACTCATCATTGTGAATGTGTTCCGACTGAATTTGCTCGAAAAGATGTTCAAAGAAAGCGTCATTCATGTCGTGTATTTCAATAATATCTTGCTTAATCATAAAGACATTCATCGGCTGAATATCTAAGTTTTCTTTAAGTCGCTGTTGTTCAAGTTCATCAATTTGGGCAAGCAACTTTTCATTTTCAGTTTTTCCAATTAAACCGAGCTGATACTTCATGTCGGCATACCCTATTTCGTGTACAGCACAATCTAACGCATAATCCGGAAGACGATGGGCTTCATCAATAATACAATGGTCAAATAATTGATAAATCATATTTTCAGATGATGAACGTAAGAGATGGGCATGGTTGGTAATCCCTATTTGAATATTATGTGCGTTCATGCGAATTTGATGATAATAATCAATATCTTTACGCATTGGTACGTATGTTTCGATTTTTTGATCTAAATACATTTTGACGCCGCCACGTAGGTTCAATTCATGAATATCGCCAGTATTGGTTTCTAATAACCATATCAATAATTGTAACTTAAGTAAGTTTACTTCATAGTTATTCGTTTCATCATTCATGATTTGATGAACGAGCCCGAGTGATATGTAATCGCGCTTACTTTTAATAACACATGCGTTAATTTGTGTATTTAGTGCGCGATTAATAAGCGGAATATCTTGTTCTATCAGCTGATATTGTAATAGCTTCGTGTTCGTTGAAATCATCACATGTTCGCCTGTCTCAATGTAATACATTAAGGCAGCGATAAGATACGCTAGTGATTTTCCACTTCCTGTTTCAGCTTCAATCAGTGCCGTGTCATTCTGCATCAATTGATTGTATATGACTTCTGCTAAATAGCGTTGATCTTCACGATATTGATAGCCTGCATATGTAATGACTTGTTCATATAGCTTAGCGAGTCCATCATTAAATGCAATTTGCGGATGATCGAATAAGCTTATCGGTTTGTAGTAAATATCATTAAATTGTGCCAATGTATGATGTGCGACATGTGTAGAATCATGTTGTCGAACAAGTTCAAAAAAGTAGTTATCTAGGTGGAACTTAAGATTTTTACTTAAATGATACAGTTGTTTTTTGCTATCGATTGGTAATGACTCAAATTTAGCAAATGCATGAATCATGATCTTAGCAGTCGTTTTAGCATCTTCATCGGCGCGATGTGCTTGCGCAAGTGGAATATCAAGTGCTTGCGCTAATTCACTCAGTTGATAACTTTTTTCTGATGGGAAAGCGATTTTGAAAAGTTCTAACGTATCAATGATTTGTTTCGGTTGAAAGCTAATTTGGCATCGTTCAAAAGCCACTTTTAAGAAATTGAGATCAAAGTTGACGTTATGTGCTACAAAAATACAGCCTTGTAATTGTTGATAAATCTCATCAGCAATTTCATGAAAATAAGGCGCATGTTCGAGCATATCATTTTCAATTGCTGTTAGTGCCTGGATGAATGTCGGAATTTCTTTATCTGTTTTAATCATGGAATGGTATGTTTTGACGATTTGATGTTGTTCGACAAAAACGATACCGATTTGAATAATATCGTCTATTTGCGCTTGATTACCCGTTGTTTCTAGGTCAATAACTGCATATCTTGGGGATTTCAATGAATTTGACCTCCTTTCTATACAACTTTATGGGAGCTCGATATCTGCACTCATCAAGCGATGTAAATTACCTTGTTCATCGACTACGTGTAAAAAGCCTTCGTCGTCAATTTGAATCACTTTACCGTAAAATTGTTTCTGACCTTCCGTAAAGCGTAAACGACGTTGCCAGATGTTTGAAACCGCAATATATTCATCTTTGATACTGCTAAATGGTTCTTCTAAAAATTGTTGGTAACGTTGCTCAATTTGTAAAATCAAGTCATGTAAAAATGTATAGCGATCAACTAATGAATCACGATGAAGTCGAATACTTGTTGCCTGGAGTGGTACAGATGTATCAAAATCCTCGAGTTGTTGGTTCACGTTAATGCCTATACCACATACAACGGCTTCTATGCCATCAGCATTAGCGACCATTTCTGTTAAAAAGCCGCATACTTTGCGGTCGCCAATATAAATATCATTTGGCCATTTAACAGCAACTTTTTCATCGACATATTGTTGAATGGTATTACAAATTGCAAGTGAAATGAACAAGTTAAATGTTGTCAGCATGGAAAATGGAATGTTAGGACGTAATACAAGCGTCATCCAAACCCCTTGCCCTTTTGCAGATTGCCAACGACGTTTAAAACGCCCTTTACCTGCTGTTTGTTCATCACTTAAAATAAGCATCGTTTCTGCATGATCTACTAAGGCACGTTTGGCGATGTCTTGTGTAGATGTCACAGAATCAAACGTTTGAATTGTTTCGACTAAGTTTTGGTCTTTTAATAGCCCTTGTAGTATACCTGTATGCCATTCAGTCGGATAAGCATTTAAACGATGCCCTTTATTGTGCACAGAATCAATGGACACGTTTTCTGATTTTAATTGATCTATCACTTTTTTAACGCTCATACGTGAAATATTGAGGCGTTCAGCAATCGCTTGTCCTGAAAGATAGTTTGGTTGTGCTTCAGTTAACAAAGCAAGTATGTTATCACGGTATTTCGACATTTCCCTTCACCCATTCAATAATTTCTTGTTCAGTGTTCGTTACTTGTTGTTGGACGACTGCACATTCAGCGCGTCGTAATGCATCTTTAATCCATGGTCCTGCTTTTTTATCAAAAGTTTGCATCAACACTTTACCGTTTATTGCGAGTTGTTGAAGATGTGTAATTGCAAGTGTCTGCCATATTTCAGAAACTGTTTCTGCATTAAATATTAGCTTCGATGGTTGGGATATTGCATTCGTTTCAAGCAACGCCTGCATATCCAATAGTTCTCTGCATATCGAGTCACCAAAATCATATACAAATTGGCGCAGTTCTGTTTTTGACGTCAAAGTGGGTGCTTGTTCGAGCGCTTGTAGTAATCGCTGAGCGTGTCTGATTTCATCATTACTGCGTTTCAGTTGTTTCGTGTTAATATGATGTTCTGATTGGCGCATCACAATTGCCAAAAACTGTGGTAATGTGACAGGTTCTGTAATATGGATACGTTCCATCGGCATTTCTTTAAAATACGGTAGATAGTCCCAAATATGTAAATCTTGCAATGTTGAAAATGTTTCTGAGACATAATTGCCAGCAAGTAGCTTTTCTAATTCCACCATTATACGTTCAATAGCAAGGTGTGAAATATCAGCGGTCTTTTCAACCATTGCGTCGTAAGTTGTTGCATCGATTGTAAAACCGAGTTGTGATTTAAAGCGTAATCCACGTAAAATACGTAGTGCATCTTCGTCAAAACGTTCGCGTGGATCGCCTACTGTACGAATGATTTTAGTAGCAATATCTTGTTGGCCGTTAAAGTGGTCCAAAATGTTAAATTGTGCGTCCATTGCAATGGCATTAATTGTAAAATCGCGGCGTTCAACATCTTGATACAGGTCACGTACAAAATACACTTCGCTTGGGCGACGATGATCGATATAGGCACCCTCTGTTCGGAAAGTGGTTATTTCGTAATTGTCACCTTGCCATACAACGTTAATCGTGCCGTGTTCTTTGCCAATCGGAATCGTATGATCAAACAGCGCTTCAATTTCATCAGGTGTCGCACTCGTTGTCATGTCGATATCGTTAATCGGACGTGCCATTAAATAATCACGGACTGCACCGCCGACAAAATAGGCCTCATAGCCATGGCTCGTAAGCTGTTGCATAACCGGTATTGCTGTTAAAAATGGTGCTTTATCATTCATCATCGGCCGCTCCAATCATTTGGCGGTAATGAGATTCGTACTGATCTGCAATAATTGAAGAATGGAAGCGTTGCTTGACATCCTTTAACATATTTTGTTGTAACGTTTTGTACAATGTTTCATCTGATAATAATTTCAGGGCGTAGTGTGCTGCTTTTTCACTATCACCTACGTCAACCAAATACCCTGTTTCACTGTGTCGAATCACTTCTTGAATACCACCAGCGCGTGTGCCGATTGGGACAACACCTGTCGTCATTGCTTCAAGTAACGTTAGACCGAAACTTTCTTTTTCACTCATCAATAAGACTAAATCTGATATTTGATAAAAATTGCTTACACAATCTTGCTTTCCTAAAAACAGGACGTCATCTAATAAATCTAGGTTGCGTACCTTTTCACGCATATCGAGTAATTCAGGGCCGTCACCAATCAGCAATAACTTTGCTTTCGTTTGTTGACGGATATGATGGAAAGTATCAATAATCGTATCGATGCGTTTCACTTTTCTAAAGTTAGAAACATGAATAATCACTTTCTCATCTTCTGCTATGCCGTAACTCGCTTTAAGCTCTGAATTGTATCCAGTCGGAAATTCAGATTCACGCACAAAGTTATAAATCGGAACAATTGCTTTATTTGGTTTGATAATTTCATAAGTTTCATCCTTAAGAGATTCACTGACACTCGTTACGACATCACTTTGTTCAATGCCGAACTTAATCGCGTTCCGCAGTGCATGATCATAACCTAAAACAGTAATATCTGTCCCATGTAATGTCGTCATAATTTTAATATCTTTTCCTGACATTTGACGTGCCAGAATACCACAAATAGCATGCGGAATGGCATAGTGCATATGTAGAAGATCTAAATCATACTCATTAATAACATTCGCAATTTTAGTACTTAACGAAATGTCATACGGCGGATATTGAAAAACGGCGTACTGATTTACATCGACTTGATGAAATGTAATATTTGGAATTGGTTTATTAAGGCGAAATGGCATATTTGATGTAATAAAATGGACTTCATGACCACGCTCTGCCATTAGAATACCGAGTTCTGTCGCGATAACACCAGAACCACCAATTGATGGATAACACGTAATTCCAATTTTCATGACATGTTACCTCCTTTATTTTCGTTCAAAACGATCTTTGTCACGCGTATTAAACTTGTGCATCGTTTGATTAAAACTTTCTGTCATATCAATATTTAAAGAATTGGCAATACAGAGTAGTACAAATAGGTTATCGCCTAACTCTGCTTCTATCGTATTGGTTGCTTCACTTTCTTTTTTACGTTTTTCACCGTAATAATGGTTGATTTCACGCGCAAGCTCCCCCACTTCTTCAGTCATACGTGCTAAGTTTGCTAATGGTGAAAAATAACCTGCTTTAAATTGTGAAATGTAAGCATCTACTTCTTGTTGCATTTCGTGCATAGATTTTGACATGATATGACCTCTTTCTTATAAGCATTCTCTCTTATATTACATTTATCTGACGTGATGAGCAATTCATGACGCTTATAGGAAGAATAAAAAATAGACTGAAGTGTGGTATTATTTTTAGCAGACTAATTAGCGGAAAAAAGACAAAAAAAAGACGCTTTGCACGTCTCTAATTTAATGCAGTATTAATTTTTGTATCTGCGCCACAACGCCGATTACTAAGAATGCAGTATTAATTTTTGTATCTGTGCTACAACACCGATTAATTAATATCTTTATTATAACAATACATATGTGTCAAAACAATTAAAATTATAAGAGAAATTCTGTCGAAAACGTTGCTCCTTGAACACCGACATAGCTAAGTTGTGAAAGGAGTGTATAGCGTTTCTCTGTCCCCCAGTTACTTAGCTTTTTGGGGACTACGATGAAATCCTTGCTCACGCGTGAGGTTTCTGTAGTGGTCTTAAATTTGGCCGAAAGTGTGGTAGTCATATTGAAAATCTTGATTTTGAGACAACGTTTATAGGGTACTCTGAACCCAAATTTTTGAGTCCTAGCTCCATTTTGAACAGCCTAACAAACAAAAAAGCCGAAACAATAGTTTCAGCTTTTTTGACTATTCTGCAGAGCGCGCCATTAAGATAAAACGTACAAGTTCTGCAACTGCAACTGCTGTTGCTGCGACGTATGTCATCGCTGCTGCACGTAAAACACGGCCTGCATGTTTGTATTCTTTTTCATTAACAATTTGCATACGTTGAATTTGATTCATTGCACGCTTACTTGCATCAAACTCAACTGGTAATGTCACAATTGAGAATAATACGGCGAATGCCATTAAGAAAATACCAATCCATAAGGCAGATGTACCAATCGCCATATTCATCGCTGTTAATACGATACCCGCCATAATAAAGATGTATGATAATGAGCTACCTAAGTTTGCAACTGGCACAAGTGCTGAACGGAAACGTAAGAAGAAGTAGCCTTCATAGTGTTGAATTGCGTGACCTACTTCATGTGCCGCGATGGCTGTTCCTGCAACGCTTGGTCGGTTGTAGTTTGCCGGTGATAACACAACGACTTTATTTTTTGGATCATAATGGTCTGTTAAAAAACCTTGTCCTTCTTTGACATCTACATCATAGATGCCGTTTGCGTGTAATATTTCTAATGCGACTTCTCTACCCGTCTTGCCGCTTGTTGATCTTACTTTAGAATATTTTTCATAGTTCGATTTTACACTGTGTTGGGCATACATAGGAAGAATCATCAGTACTACAAAATATAGAATCATTGACATAAATGACATGGTGTTCACTCCTTTTATTATATTTTACGTGGTTCACGTATAGGGGTCAAACTATTTACTCTACGCTGCTTAATTCGCCATAATACAAAAATAATCGGTATCATCGAGAGCCAAAATGCAATATAGCCGATTAGACTTTCGTAACTTGTTAATGAACCGTATACGGGATATTGATGAAAGACGTAATCAATGACGTCATTATGAATCACCCATACGTTAGTAATCGCAATACTTGTAAAAGTAAAGTGAAAACGTGGTAGAAAGAGCAATGCTTGAAGTGCCATAATACCATGCGACATGATAAGCATTACGCCTGTCAAATAGATCGTATCGTCCACATAGAACAGCATAAAATTCATGATAACCGCCCAGACACCATACTTAAATAAAGTGACAAAGGCCAATGTATCAATAATGGCCGATTGTTTATTGGCAATAAATAATATTAAGCTAATAGATAGAAAAAGTGTTGCTGTTGGACTATCTGGAACAAACGGCCAGAAATACCAAGGTGTCTGTGCGAGTTGTGGTCCGTACCATATATACCCATAAATCGTGCCTAATAAATTAGAAATTAATAAAATGTACAGGACTGGTTTGTGATACAGCAATGTTTGTACGAGTGATTTGATAGACATTGAATATACCTCGTTGTACATATTTTCAAAAATGATGTCTACGCAACTTCAATGTGTTACGTAGACGTGTATAGCTGTAAAATGCGTCTGCATCATGCATGGTTAGACTCATATCAATTTGCGATGACAGCAGTTCTAACAAATGCTGTTCGGTCGACTTAGACAGAGTTAGATGATATAAATCACGCAAATACTCTGATTGATCAGGCAGTGCAATCAGTTGATGCAATAATACGTTATCAAGCAACGCATCTCGCTGAGCGTCTTGACGTAAATTGAGTTTGACATCAATTTGTTGTGTTGACTGAATGACTTCATGAAATATCTGATCTGAGTTAATAAGTTGCAGTTCATCATGATCAAATTGAATCGCATGTCCACTTGTATCGGCGGATGTTAACGTCAATGTTGGATGATGTTCAATGACGTGATCAACAAAATGAATATTATGCAACAGCGACGCATCCGCTTTAATATAGTTAAGCAACCAAACACTAATGCGTGATTTGAATGTGTAATGTGAAAGTAAGTACGTAATGAATTGTTGTTTTACTTGTTGTAATGGCACATCAAACATACCACTCACCTTACAATAAACGCTCTCGTTCTTCGTGCCACAACGTGTTGTTTGGTTCAAGTTCAATTAAGCGTTCTAGTAGACTTTCGCGTGTTGGCGTATCACCAATTTCAACAGCGTAATGATAATAATCGCTCAAGAAGTCGATGTTGTCATGAAGCGTCGCATGTGCAAGTTTATAGAAGTGTTGTGCTTCCTTATCACGTTCTTCTTCACCAAGTGCATAGGCAATTTGCCACATGAATTGTGGGTCCATATCGTCTTCTTCAGTATATTGAATGAGTGAAATCAAGCCTTCATTATCTTCTTCATTGCGGTAATAGTCTGCAAGTAACATTAATGGTTCTTGATATGCTGGGTCGACTTCAAGTGCTTGTTTAAGCAATGATACACCTTCTTGTGCGTCGCCATGTTCAATTTGCAACGCACCTGTTGTGTACATTAATTCTTTATAAAATTGGTTAAGACGCAGCCCTTCCATGCCGACTTCAATGGCCTCTTCATAGGCTTTTTCATTCTCATAAAGTTGTTGTAAGTAAAAATACGCTTGCATATAATCCGGATCTTTTTGTAATAAAGTACGGATGATTTTAATTGCTTCTTGTGTTAAGTCATTTTTATCGAATGCAATGGCTTTTTTAAAGTAGTCTTCGGATGTCATTTCTTGTTCATGAATCTCTTCAAACCATTGTAAAGCGTCAGAATAGTTCCCACTTTGTAAACTGCTGTCAGCTAATCGAGAGAACAGATTAACGCCATTAACGACATGTTCACCGGCTTCAAGTACAGTATCGTAAGAACGAGATGCACGTAAATATTGTCCGTCATAATAGAATAATTCAGCCAATGCAAAATGTAAGACAGGATCTGATGGCTGCATTTCAATCGCTTGTTGGACCTTGTCAATCGCGACGTCCGTCATATTAATCTGTTGATATAAGTCAGCTTCCAACATCAAACGTTCCGGTGTCAGTTCAACGCCGTTTAAATATTCCAAAGCTTCGTCTGTTTGGCTTTCAGAAATTAAGCCTTCAATAAAGTAAATAAGTACGTCTGCTTCTTCTGGATATTTCATATAAAGTGCGCGGAATACCTCTAGTCCTTGGGGCATTAAACCAAAGCGGTATAATGTCTCACCTAGCATAAATAAAGCTTCGTCGTTATCAGATTGAATCGCTTGCTCAACACGACTATTTATATCATCTAGCTTCTGACTATTGATGTCGTCGATTAACTTGTAGATATCTTGCATGTTATCCCTCATTTTCTAATTGTTTTAAGGCAGGCAAAAATCCAGGAAATGACACATTAACGCTATCAAAACGGTTAATCACATACGCTTCATCTGACAGCAGTGAAGCGATTGCTAACATCATACCAATACGGTGGTCGGTATGACTGTCTAAGTCTGCCACCTTTGTGACGCGTGAAGGATGAATAATCATGCCATCAGACGTTGGTTCAAGTGATAACCCTAACTTATTCAGTTCATCAGCTGTTGTGTCAATTCGATTTGTCTCTTTTACCTTTAGTTCTTCAGCATTTTTAATGATACTTGAACCTTGTGCTTGTGTACAGAGTAATGCTATTACTGGTAGTTCATCAATACATCTCGGTATCAATTGGCCGCTTATTTCAGTACCTTGTAAATCAGGCGTGTACTGCACACGGATGGAAGCGGTTGGTTCAGGTCCATCAGTAACATTGAAAACGGTAAGGTTACCGCCCATATTTTTGACGACTTCAAGGATACCATCTCGTGTTGAATTGATGCCAACATTATGTATTGCAAGATCGCTTCCCGGGATAATAAGGCCTGCGACAATAAAAAAGGCAGCAGATGAGATATCACCTGGTACATGAAAATCTGTCGGTTGGATATGCGTGATACCGTTAGGAGGGAGTGTGACTGTCATATCTTCTACTTCAATTGGAATGCCATAATGCGCAAACATCGTTTCAGTATGATTGCGTGACACGTCAATTTCGTCGATCACAGTTGATTCATCAGCGAACAATCCAGCAAATAAAATCGCACTTTTTACTTGAGCACTTGCGACTGGCATTTGATAATGAATGCCGCGTACTTTACTAGAATTCACAATTAATGGTGTGTATTGGTCATCCACCCCTGAAATAGCGATATTCATTTGTTGTAAAGGCGTCATAATACGTGCCATTGGTCGTTTTCCTATTGATACATCACCGGATAATACACTTTGTACGCCTGCACCACCGAGTACCCCAGCAAGTAAGCGTGTTGTTGTGCCAGAATTGCCTGTATATAAAACTTGATGTGGTGTTTGAAATTGTTGGTAACCAGGTGAGTCAACGATAATACGATCTGATTCAATGGTTATAGAGACACCTAGTAGACGGAAAATTTCTGCCGTACGAAGACAATCTTCGCCTAGAAGCGGTTGATGAATGACAGATTTACCTTGTGCTAATGATGCAAGAATAATCGCACGATGCGTCATAGATTTATCGCCCGGAACCGTCATTTCGCCACGTAAAGGCCCGTGCATATCAATTGTTGTTGTCATCTCGAGCTCATTCCTTTCCTAATGTTTGTATAGTGTTAAAGGCAGCTTCCAAAACATCTACGGGTACAGTTTCAACAGTGGGCTGTCCTACTGCTTGTAACAATACCATGCGAATGCCTGATTGGTTATTTTTCTTATCTTGTTGCATGAGCTTTAGCAATGGTTCAAAAGTAAGATTCTGAAGTTGTTCTAATGGATAGCCAAGTGCTTTTAGATAGTTGAAATAATGTTGAACTGGATGATTGGCGTCCAGTAGTGCATTCGCAACAATCATTTGATAAACAATGCCAATCATGACTGCATGACCGTGTGGGATTTTTGTTTGGTACTCTACCGCATGACCGAACGTATGGCCTAAGTTCAACCATTGACGTTGACCACGTTCTTTTTCATCATTTACGACAATATCTAACTTTGTTTGGATGCCATCAATGAGATGTTGTTCAATGTTTTCTAACTTCAGCAGTGATGGCTGATCGTAATATGATGCCTCAAGTGTTTGGACTGATTTTGGTCCTTGTAATAAGGCATGTTTATACACTTCACCATAGCCACTTAATATTTCGCTAGCAGGTAAAGACCCTAAAAAGTCTAAATCATAAAGAACTGCAGCAGGTCGATGAAAAGCACCGATTAAATTTTTTCCGAACGTCGCATTAATGCCAACTTTCCCACCGATACTTGAGTCGTGGGCTAAAATGGTCGTTGGGACTTGAATAAAGTCAACACCGCGTAAAAGTGTAGCCGCTAAAAAGCCAACAAAGTCCCCGACAGCCCCACCACCTACTGCAACTAGGCACGTATTGCGTGTCGGTTGGAACGACAATAATTGTTCTATATATTGTTCGTAATAGCGGAGTGTTTTAACTTGTTCCCCTGCAGGCAATTCAAACGTCTTAGTAACTTGCTGTTGTGTCATTGCTTGAATTTTTGATGACCAGTGCGTGTTTACGTGTTCATCGACAAATACAAAGACGTGCTGATATGTGGCTGTATATTCAGCTAACCGATCAATCGCATGATGTTCGACAATCACAGGATAATTTTGTGTTGAATATGTTGTCATCAATTTCATCTTAAAGCCCCCTACTAAAAGTTAATATTTTGTTCACGTCGTGCATCCACTTGTTGTTTCAAAATTGTTATATCATTAGACTCGAATTCTTCCAATAACGCACGTGCGACTTCAAATGTAACCGCATGTTCACATACAATGCTTGCAGCAGGTACGGCACAGCTATCTGAACGTTCAATCGTTGCCTTAAAAGGTTCTTTCGTATTGATGTCGACAGAAGCAAGTGGACGATAAAGTGTAGGAATAGGTTTCATCACACCATTGATAACGAGTGGCATACCGTTTGACATCCCGCCTTCAAAACCACCGAGATGATTAGATGCTCTGTAGTAGCCAGTTGTTTCATCGTACAAAATTGGATCTTGGATTTCGCTACCTAACTTTTCACCGGCAGTAAATCCTTCGCCAAATGAAACGCCTTTAAATGCGTTAATGCCTACAACACTTTGCGCAATGCGACCGTCTAGTTTACGATCATAATGAACGTAGCTGCCGATACCAACAGGCATATGGTTGACTATGACTTGTACGACACCACCAATTGAATCGCCTTCTTGCTTAGCTTCATCTATTTTATCGCGCATTTGTTGGGCAATTGTTTCGTCAACCACGCGGACGTCATTTTTATCAACGTTTTGAATAATGTCTTCAATGTCATAGTGCGCTTTATCACTTACGCCACCAATTGATATGACACGACTGTATACGTCAATATCAAGTTGTTGTAACAATTGCTTACATAACGCACCGACCGCAACACGTGCCGCCGTTTCACGAGCAGATGAACGTTCGAGCACATTGCGTAAATCACGATGTTGATATTTCAAACCACCGACAAGGTCAGCATGTCCTGGTCTCGGCTTAGTAATGACACGCTTCATCTCAGATTGGGCTTCTTCGCTAATAGGTGCAGCGCCCATAATATTACGCCAATGTGTAAAGTCATCGTTTTTAATGACGATTGTGATCGGACTACCGAGTGTATAGCCGTGGCGGACACCTGAAACAATCTCAACGCTATCTTTTTCAATTTGCATACGGCGTCCGCGTCCATAGCCACCTTGACGCTTATACATTTCTTCGTTTAGTTTTTCAATATCCACTTGCATATTTGCAGGTAAGCCTTCAACAATCACTGTTAGTTGTGGGCCGTGTGATTCACCAGCTGTTAAAAATCTCATCTGTTCAACACTCCTTCAATTCCATTATGTATCGTAAAAGTATGTGACATCGAAAGCAGTCTTTTTTTAGATGCAAACTTAGATGTCTATTCATACATTCCATTTACTAAAATGATATGACATTCATCATAGCACAAATTCGCCGTTTAATTAACAGAAAACTTCAAAAAAATTTATCGCTTTTAATGACTAAAATCATAAGGGAGTTAAAGGAAATGGGACAATAATACAAACATTTAAATTAACTTTGAGGTTTTATGAAGATGGCAGTAGCTGACTGATGTCTGACTACGCCTTTGTGGCTTGTCACACATCTAGTCAGCCTTGCCGGGGCACTACAACGAAATCTTTACTTGTGCATGAGATTTCTGTAGTGCTCCCAAAAAATGGGACAGTCAATACGACCATCCCACTTCAATATCATATATTTGATTTTATTCATACACCCATACGTCTTCTGGTAAAGCGTATGTGCTCAATTCTGCTTCATCAAACCATAATGCAATTTCACGCTCAGCTGATTCAACTGAGTCTGAACCATGTACCACATTGCGTCCGACTGTTAAGCCTAAGTCACCACGAATTGTGCCAACTGCAGCTTCTGTTGGGTTTGTAGCGCCAATTAAATGACGAGATACGTTCACAGCATCTTCCCCTTCTACAACCATCGCGAAGACAGGCGCAGACGTGATAAAAGCGATTAAATCGTTATAGAATGGTCTTTCTTTATGTTCGCCATAGTGTGTTTCTGCTAACGATTGAGGTACCGTCATCAACTTAGCACCCACTAATTTAAGACCTTTACGCTCAAGACGTTGAACGATTTTTCCGATTAATTTACGTTGTACAGCATCTGGTTTAATCATTACAAAAGTTCTTTCCATGAATAAATATCCCCCTTATTTTGAAACATACAAGCTTATACTACCATTAATGTAAAGCGCTTTCAATAGGAAGATTAACGCATGCGATGCTGTAACTTATTAATCAGTTTTTCAAATAATGGCTTTAACGCATCATTTGGTAATTGATCAAGTAATACTTGTGCTTTATTGAGATATTTCGCACTCACTTCTTTCGATTGTTCAATAACATCCGACTGTCGAATACGGTCGATGCATTCTGTAAATAACGCATCTGGCGCATCTGCATGAAGTGATGCAACCTTTTGTTTGAAATCAGTATTATGGCGCATTTCTAACAAGACAGGTAATGTTAAATGACCATTACGTAAATCACTACCGACAGGCTTGCCAAGCTTTTCGGGTGTACTTGTAAAATCTAAGATATCATCAATAATTTGGAAGCTCATGCCGATATAATGACCAATTTGTCGCATTGTACGAACTGTTTGTGCATCAGCGCCTGAAGTCATCGCACCTACTTCTGTTGATAACTGGATGAGCAATGCCGTTTTACGATTAATACGTCTTAAATAGTTTGTCATTGATTGATTCGCTCTAAATTGATCTTGGAATTGAAAAAGTTCACCACGACAAACTTCAGTAATGGCATGTGATAATGTTTGATGGACTTGAGCGTCTTCTATATATGACAAATGCTCTAGCGCACGTGCCAATAAAAAGTTGCCTGTTAAAATGGCTGTCGGTTTATCCCATTTTTTCTCTATTGTCAACTTACCACGGCGTTTATCACTATAATCAATCACGTCATCATGAACCAAAGTTGCCATATGGATGAGTTCGAGTGCCGTCGCAACACGATACGCAGCTTCATTCGCTTTGTCAGGGCCAACATAACTACTTAAAATTACAAATAATGGACGTACGCGTTTTCCACCAGACTTCAAGAGATGACTTGATGCAGCTTCCAGTGTTGCATCTTCACTTTTAATAAGCTGCTGAAGTCGTTTTTCAATTGTCTTTATTTCTTGATTTAGATTAATTTTCGACATGCCATTCACCTTTTAATTGTTTGAGTTAGGTTTGTAAGCGAGGTGCATTGCTGCAACACCACCAGTAAAGCTTCGTACTTTCACATTCTCGAACTGAACACTTTCAAATAACTTTTTCAATGTTTCACGGTCTGGGAAATCAAAAGCAGATTGTTGTAACCATTCGTATTCTTGTTTTGATTTTGCAAATAATTTACCGAAAAGCGGCATAATAAATTTAAAATATAGTTGATAACCTTGTTTGAAAACAGGCATTGTTGGTTGACTTGTTTCAAGACAGACCGCCATTCCGCCTGGTTTGAGGACACGATACATTTCAGCCAAAGCCACTTTATAGTCTGGAATATTACGCAGACCAAATCCGATTGTTACGTAATCAAATGTATTGTCGTCAAATGGAAGTGCCATCGCATCTCCTTGTACGAGGCGAATGTTCTCCATCGTACTCGTTTTTTGTTCACCGACTTTTAACATATTTTCACTAAAGTCTAGGCCTGTGACTTCACCATCAGGTCCTACTGCGTGACTTAATGCGATAGTCCAATCTGCTGTACCACAACAAACATCTAATGCGATAGCACCTGGCTGAACGTTCATTTCTTTCATGACTTTTTTACGCCAGCTTTTATGTTGTTCAAAGCTTATGATGTTATTTAAACGATCATACTTGTCTGAAATATTTTGGAAGACTTCATGTACTTGTTCTTTATTCGCTTTATTTTTACTCATCATTTAAACCTCATTAGATTTTATATTTTTCTTGTAACTGTTGGATAAAAGCAGTTTTTGTTTGTGCATCAAATTCAGCAAGATAGCTCAAATCTGAGACGTCTAACGCTTTCAGTAATACTTGTATTGGCTCTGCTGTTAACTTATCTGGTAAATAGACAGCTAAGACTTGTTTGAGTAGCAACGTTTCAATGTTATAAATGGCATCAATGACTTGCGTTTGTGGCATATGATGAACATTATGTTGTAACATCGACTTTAATTCATTGATTGTAACAATTGCCTGACTCATCTTTAGTTGGAATTCAGGTGCGTTTAAATCTGCTAATAGCGTATAATAATGCGCACTCAACAGGTCCCCAATAAGGATACCATCTCGTTCATAGTTGTCATAACTTACATGATCTAAATGTTTTAAAGACGTATCGATTGAGAGGCATGCTAACTTCGCCTGTACTGGAATATGTAAAGCATCAAGAACGCGACTTAACGCCTGATTAATATGTATATTGTTTGGATGTTGCAATTGATTAAGACGTTGATTAATTTGTTCTTCAAGTAATTGATACGTTGTTTGCATAGTTGCCACCTCTCAATTTAGTCACTCTCTATATTAACACTAACCCCTAAAAAATTAAATGCGAATTATTCGAAACACTTATTTTGATAAGAAAAAGTATTAGGTCGCATACAGTAAATCGTAAAGGGCATGAGACGTTATTAGGAAAACGTGCTTAGAACATAATTGAAACCTTCAATTTGGTTTTGAACTTTGAGTGGTTTTACGTTAGTCAATGAATCAATTTAGAACAACAAAAAAAGCCCACTCATTAAGGGGCTTTTTTTGTAGATAAAAGAATTATTTTACTGCGTCTTTTAAAGCTTTACCTGCTTTGAAAGCTGGTACTTTGCTTGCAGGGATGTCGATTTCTTTACCTGTTTGTGGGTTACGACCTTTACGTGCAGCACGTTCGCGCACTTCAAAGTTACCGAAACCGATTAATTGTACTTTTTCACCTTTAGCTAGTGAGTTTTGAATTGATTCGAAAACGGCATCAACTGCTAAACTCGCGTCTTTTTTAGTTAAATCAGCTTGTTCAGCAACCGCGTTGATTAAGTCTGTTTTGTTCATGTCCAAGTTCGCCTCCTTAAAGGTTTTATGTAATGATAACTCATTTATCATTATGGTATGACTTTAACACAATATTAGGTACATCTGCAATCATTTATATGCGAAAAACGGCGGTTTCATCGCATTTTAGTTCGTTTTTTTGAATAGTAATAGCCTAAAATTAAAAAAATGGATTAAATTACTCTGCTTTTTTGGTTCTACCCATTAAAATTTTCAGTGCTTCTTCTACCGGTTGATCTTCAAATAAGACATGATAAAGTGCAGATGTGATTGGCATTTCTACATCAAGTTCTTTGGCAAGATGATAAACAGATTGTGTTGTATAAACACCTTCTGCCACCATATTCATCTCATCTAGAATTTCTTGTAGTGTTTTGCCACTGCCAAGCGCATACCCTAAAGAGAAGTTACGTGAGTGTGTTGACGTACACGTTACGATGAGGTCACCAATTCCCCCTAATCCTTGGAAAGTAATTGGGTCTGCACCTAACTTAACACCGAGACGTGTGATTTCAGCTAAGCCACGTGTTATGAGTGCAGCTTTGGCATTGTCTCCATAACCTAAACCGGCAAGTACACCACTCGCTATCGCAATAATATTTTTGGTAGCACCACCAATTTCAACACCGACTAAGTCTTCATTGGTATAGACACGTAAATAATCAGTCATAAATAAATCTTGAATCAATTGACAGAGCTCTGGGTTGCTTGAAGCTGCAGAAACGGTTGTCGGTTGTTTAATGACAACTTCTTCTGCATGACTTGGACCTGACAATACGCCAACGCCTCCATTGTGTTCTGGTGAGATGACATCTTCAATCATTTCAGAAACACGTTTGAAAGTGCCGTTCTCAATACCTTTAGCCACGTGGATAAACTGTTTTTTTGTTGTTAAAAGTGCATCCACTTGAGATAAAACGTCACGAATCGCTTTTGTTGGAATGGCAATCAGATAAATATCTGCGTGATTGACAGCTTCTTGCATATCCGTTGTGGCATGCACGCTATCATTAATAGTCGCCTCTTTTAAATATGCACGATTCGTATGGTGTTCATTGATTTCTGAGACTGTTTCAGCCGTTTTCCCCCACATTAAAGTGTGGTGCCCGTTTTCAGCCAGGACATTCGCTAATGCAGTCCCGAAACTACCCGTTCCAAAAACCGTAATATTGGTCATGTCAATTTCCCCCGTTTATGTCTAATTTCGCTTACGTGCGATGATGTGTACTGGTGTCCCTTCAAAGCCGAATGCACTTCGAATCTGATTCTCTAAATAACGTTTATACGAGAAGTGCATCAGTTCAACGTCATTGACAAATACGACAAATGTAGGCGGTTCGATAGCCACTTGTGTCGTATAGAAAATGTTTAGGCGACGTCCTTTATCAGTTGGTGTTGGGTTCATAGAAATCGCATCCGTGATAACTTCATTCAATGTAGAACTTTGAACACGTTTTTTATGGTTTTCACTTGCTTCATTGATTAATGGGAACAATGTGCGTAAACGTGTGCCTTCTTTTGCAGATACGAATGCAATTTGTGCATAATCTAAAAATTGGAAGTTATTACGAATATCGTCCATAAAACGTTTCATCGTCTTACTGTCTTTTTCTAATGTATCCCATTTATTAACCACAATCACAATTGCTTTACCTTCTTCGTGTGCATAGCCTGCGACACGTTTATCCTGTTCGATAATACCTTCCTCTGCATCAAGTACAACAAGGACGACGTTTGAACGTTCAATCGCTTTTAATGCACGTAACACGGAGTATTTTTCAGTTGTTTCGTAAACTTTCCCTTTTTTACGCATACCCGCTGTATCAATCAGTACATAGTCTTGGGCTTCGTAGCTATATTCCGTATCAATGGCATCACGTGTTGTGCCTGCAACGTTGGATACGATAACACGTTCCTCACCTAAAATGGCGTTTACAAGACTCGACTTCCCAACATTAGGACGACCAATCAATGAAAGTTTGATAACTGAATCATCGTATGGGTCTTCTTCTTGTGGTTTAAAGTGTTTTGCAACAGCTTCTAACAAGTCCCCGAGTCCGAGACCGTGTGAACCTGAAAGTGGATATGGTTCGCCAAAGCCTAATGTATAGAAGTCATAAATATCGTTACGCATTTCTGGATTGTCGACTTTGTTTACAGCCAGGACAACCGGCTTTTTAGATTTGTATAACATCTGTGCAACCATTTCATCACTTTGTGTGACACCTTCACGCACGTTCGTCATAAAGATAATGACATCCGCTTCATCAATCGCGATCTCTGCTTGTGCTCGGATTTGCGTTTGGAATGGTGCATCGCCAATCTCGATACCGCCCGTATCAATAATATTAAAGTCGTGTGTAAGCCAATCCCCGCTGGCATATATTCTATCTCGTGTAATACCTGGTGTGTCTTCAACAATTGAGACACGTTCTCCCACGATACGGTTAAATATCGTTGATTTCCCAACATTTGGACGACCTACAATCGCCACTACTGGTTTTGTCATGTATGTTCTTCCTCTCTACAAATATCTTATTTATTCTAGCATATAGATAGCGACGTAGAAATCTCGTTTTTAAAAAAGTTTCATTGTCTTGTTAAAAAAATGATGGGAGTGGGACCGAGGTTGGGACACCGTTTATCAGCTTCCCAGCACATAAATTAATTATGGCGCATCCCCGTAGTCCCGCCCCATTTGATGTTGCGCTCAGAGAATGTTGTGATAAGTTCACCGCATAGAACGCTTAGTGAAACGTCCTAATAATGCCGAAAAATCATTCGCACATTATTTAGTGACTATGCGTATACACAATTCTCTTAATTCTACGATACATAGTTATTCATATTATAGCATGGTCATATTTAATAAGGAAAATGATGCTATCAATGTATGTATTGACAAGGTTTCGTGATGAAGACAGTAGCTAGGTGTATGGAGCCTTTATCACAATCACTTGCCTATATTCAAAACAACAGACTGAGAAGATACACAGTGTAACTTCTCAGTCTGCGTTAAGACATTAAATATTAAAGGTTAAGGTTTTTAAACTTGTCAGCAAACATATCGCCCAATGTTGGGTTATTGCTTTCATCGTCTGTAGATAAAGTATACTGTTCAGTTGTTTCAGGTGATGCTTCATTCGTTTCTTCAGCAGGTGCTGCAGCTTTAATAGAAAGTGAGATACGTTCATCTGCAGTATTGATGCCTAAGATTTTTACATCTACTGTTTGACCAGGCTCAAGCACTTCGTTAGGTGAACCGATGTGTTTGTTGCTGATTTCAGAGATGTGAACAAGCCCTTGAAGACCAGGACCGATCTCAACGAAAGCACCAAAGCTAGCAAGACGCATAACTTTACCTTCTACAACGTCCCCTTCATTGAATTTTGATTGAATTGTTTCGAACGGGCTAGGTAGTGTGTCTTTGATAGATAAAGATACACGTTCAGAACCTGGCTCAACGGAACGTACTTTCACTTTAACAGTGTCTCCAACCGCTACGACTTCCTCTGGAGATGAAACGTGTTCATGAGATAACTCAGATACGTGAACTAAACCGTCAACGCCGCCAAGGTCGATAAAAGCACCAAAATTAGCAAGGCGAGCAACTTTGCCTTCTAAGACATCGCCTTCTTTAATTGATTGTAAAAGTGCTTCTTTTTTCTTTTCGTTTTCTTCCGCTTCTACCGCTTTACGGCTAAGGATGACGCGATTATTCGCAGGGTCAAGCTCTTCAACTTTAAGTTCAAGTACTTTCCCTTCATAATCAGAGAAATCTTCAATGTAATCAGTTGAAATAAGTGACGCAGGGATGAAACCACGTTGACCAACATCTACGACCAATCCACCTTTAACAACTTCAGTGACCGTCGCTTCAATCGTTTCATTGTTATCAAGTTTCTCTTGTAAGAATTCATACGATTTTTCTTCTTCTAATTGGCGTTTAGATAAGATAAAGCTACCTGTTTCGTTTTCGTCATCGATTTCGATTTTCGTCACGTAAGCACCAATCTCGTCGCCAACTTTGACAACTTCATTCGCATTTTCTACATGATGCGTAGAAAGTTGGCTAATTGGAATAATCCCGTTGTATTTCGCCCCGTTTACATGGACAACAACGTGTTTGTCGTTAATTTGTTGTACTTCACCTGTAACCTTGTCGCCTTCTTTAATGTCTGTGATCATTGATTCATTGAATTCTTCTGTCATCATAAATGCCTCCTTGTATTACTACATATAATTATAACTTCTTACAAACTGTGCAAATTGTCAAGAAATTTCCACATATTCAACTTAATTTAATTGTGCCGCTTCTGCTAGTTGAATGATGCGTTCTGTAACCGCTTCAATTGTCATGCCAGTCGTATCCATCTCAATCGCGTCATCTGCTTTAACGAGTGGCGATATTTCACGGTTCATGTCATAAGCGTCACGTTCAGCGATATCTTGTTTCAGTTGCTCGAGTGTTGATGGGATACCGCGATCTGTATTGTCTTTCAATCTACGTTGTGCACGCTCTTCTACAGAGGCAATCATATATACCTTAACTTCTGCATCAGGTAAAACAGTTGTGCCAATATCACGACCGTCCATCACAATGCCTTTGTTTTCAGCCAATTGTTGTTGTGCCTGTACAAGGTATTTACGTACAGCATCTTTTGAAGCGACGAATGATACATTGTCAGTGACCTCATTGCTGCGTAGGTAGTCAGTGACATCTTCATCATTTAAAATGACACGTTGTCCTTTTTCTTCATCGTAAATAAGTTTTAAATCAACGTGCGTCATCATGTCGTCAAAATCTTTGAATGTCGCTTGATTGTTTAGGTAATAATACGTAATCGCACGGTACATCGCACCCGTATCCACATAAATCATATTTAAAGTTGTTGCAACGCGCTTTGCAATGGTACTCTTGCCAGCCGCTGCTGGTCCGTCAATAGCAATATTAATAGCAGTCATTATAAACCTTCCTTGTTGTTGTTTGTATAGGAATATTTTATCATAGTAGCATGTATATTTACGAGTTTATCAGGAGGAAAAGACATGAAAAAATTATTAGTGATACATACAGGCGGTACCATCAGTATGTCAGAAGACGAGTCCAATACAGTCAACACGAATGGTGACAATCCAATCGCCAATCATCAAGCGTTAATTCAAACATATGCAGATATTACAGAAGTGATGCCTTTCACTGTCCCTTCTCCACATATTACGATTGGTCATGTTAAGGCCATTAAACAATTGATTGAATCACACGCCGACGAATTTGACGGCTTTGTCATTACACACGGTACAGATACATTGGAAGAAACAGCTTTTTTACTAGATTTGACGCTTCCTGTGACAAAACCAGTTGTAATTACCGGTGCGATGCGTTCATCTAACGAAATAGGTTCAGATGGTTTATACAACTTTATCGCGTCAATTCGTGTCGCAACGGCGGATGATTCGAATGACAAAGGTGTCATGGTTGTTTTTAATGATGAAATCCACACTGCCCGCAATGTTACGAAAACGCACACGTCGAATACGAATACCTTCCAAAGTCCAAACCATGGACCGCTTGGTGTCATTACCAAATCAGGTGTGTATTTCCATCACCGTCCGTATGAGAAAAAGACGTTACCAAATATTGTTACAACGTTAACTGTGCCATTGATTAAAGCACATATGGGCATGGGTAGTGACATGTTAAGCTTCTATGCAGAGCAACACGTAGATGGCATTGTTATTGAAGGACTTGGTCAAGGTAATTTACCTCCTACAGCTTTAGAAGGGCTTGAAAAGTGTTTAGCGGCGGATATTCCAATTGTACTTGTATCACGTTCTTTCAATGGAATCGTCAGTGCTGTGTATGCGTATGACGGCGGTGGACACCAACTTCAAAGTAAAGGTGTCATCTTTTCAAATGGTTTAAACGGCCAAAAAGCACGTCTTAAATTACTCGTCGCATTAAGTAATGATTATGATCGTGACAAGATCCGTGAGTATTTTAATGACTAGTCAGTTGTGAACGGAAGAACCTAACTAAGATGATTAGTGGTATTCTGGTAAGTCACCCTAGCAGTACAGGCCACTACAGAACAATTCAACAAAGCCTTACTATTTTTTTAGCGTTTTAACAATATTTAGGTATAACAGTAAAAAGTGCTCAAAAGAATAATCTGTAAAGGGGTTTGTATTATGAAAACTGTTACTGTTAAATATGCATCTAAAAATCTAGAGACACTTATCAATCAAGCTAATGAAAATCAGGATGTTGTCATGATTAAAGGTAATCCACACAGCGGCGTATTAATGAGTGAGCGTGAATATCATGCGATTATGATAAAATTGGGGATGAAACATTAGCAGAAAAGTATCATTTAAACTTCGGATTGTAGAAGATTTTTTTAATGGCGTGGAAATTTGTTTTTATTTTGTGGCGGTGGAACAATGAAATCTTTGTTAAAAAATAAGGGTTTAGTCCCGTCTTCAAATATCATGTTTATAGATTCAAATCTACATATACTTTGTTTTTATCGAAATGTGCGTACCAAAATATTAAAATGCCCACCTATTTTTCAGGTGGGTTTCTGCTTTTATCCTAGTTTTTAGGGTTACTAAGTAGTAGTTCGAAGTTTACAATAATGTATCAGGCCTTTGTTATATTTAACGCTTACCATTATTTCTGTAATCGTCAATCTTCATCTCTTTAGATCTATCACGCTATTGATATTGAATTGTATCAAAAAAGAGTGCACACTACTATGTATCCGAGGTCGGTTAAACGCCTTTATACTTCTAAAAATTAAGCACGGAATACACAGGTTTACGTGTGCACTAAAAATTATTATAATGATTTGTTCAAATATAATCCAATGATTTCTACTGTAAAGCCATGTGCATTGTTTTGACCTGTTGGTGCCTCAGTGATAGGCTTGCCATGAATAGTCTCTGTTATGTCTATATATAAATTCTTTTTAATGACAATGTGGAGGCTGAGCGAGATAATGTCTCAAAGTCTCAATGGTTAAAATAAAATACCCAACTCTAACGATTCTTTGGTAAATACGTTAGAATTGGGTATTTTTATATTACAAATTTGTTATTGCTTACCTCTGTTGCATCATAGTTTGCTTTCTCAGTGATGTCACTGTTTATTAATCTCATGACAATATCTTCAACCTCAGAAAAACTTTCGTTGAATAATTCGCGCCTTACTAATCTTCTAGCCACGTATTTCCCCTCCTGATATTAAAGGATAATAAACTAGAAGCAAGAGTAATAAAATAAAATAGTATCAGACCACGTAAAAGTTTGAAAACCTGTATTCATTACACGCGTCATTCCTGATACACAATACAACCAGTTAAGCGTCGTTGCTGTTTACGATTCTAGTGGTGATTGCTTCTTTGTTAAAATGTCCTGTGCGATAGAGACACCGTGGTATTTACCGTTTTCAATAAAAATAGTATTTGCATCATTACCAGCGGCGATCACCCCTGCGATATAGCAGTTTTCTACATTTGTTTCGTATGTGTCTTTATTATAAACAGGTGCAGTACCATAACTATTTGTGTTAATGTCGATACCTACAGATGATAAGAAGTCATAGTCAGGATGATAACCAATCATCGCAAATACAAAATCATTGTCAATTGTTTTTGAGACACCATTTGTTTCAAACGTCACGCTATCTTCTGTAATCTGAGTGACATGGCTATCAAAGTGCATATCAATATTTCCACGACGAACAAGTGAGTCAAAGTTTGGTAAGATCCATGGTTTTACAGATGGTGAGTACTCTGAACCACGATAGATAACAGTGACATTCGCATTCGCTTTTTCTAATTCAATTGCAGCATCTACAGCTGAGTTTTTACCACCAATAATTACTACGTTTTGATTAAAATATGGGTGCGCTTCTTTGAAATAATGCATCACTTTAGGCAAGTTTGCACCATCTACTTCTAATGCGTTAGGCTGTCCATAGTAACCTGTTGCGATTGTTAAAAAGCGACATTGGTAGACATCTTTTGTCGTTGTAATTGTGAAATGATCATTCATTTTACGTACAGTTAATACTTCTTCAAATGTATTTACTTTTAATTGATGATGTTTAACCACTTCACGGTAATATACAAGTGCTTGGTTACGACGTGGTTTTAACTCTTCTACAATAAACGGCACATCGCCAATACTTAACTTGTCACTAGATGAGAAGAAAGTTTGATGCGTTGGGTAATGATACAGTGCTTCAACGACATTCCCTTTTTCAATGATTAACGTGTCGATTCCCTTTTTTTGCTGTTCAATCGCAGCACTCAAACCGCACGGGCCGCCTCCGATAATAATACTTTCAATCGTTTTCATCATTGTTACTGAAACTAAAAATATGAATTACTTTGTCATATTATGCTACTTTAGTATCAGCATTGCCTCCTATTCACATACTAGCATGGTATATACGTTCTTCATTTTGTTACGGATCCTCGAATATTATAGCAATTTTTAGTAGCAAACTAAATGAATAAGTTTTGACATTCTGTGTGATGTCCTTAGCGTATAGAAAAAGCAGGACGATAAATGCATCGCCCTGCTCGCTTATGTTGTCTGTATAAACCTATGGAATAATTAATTGTTGACCATTGCTGATATTATTACCGCTAATACCGTTTGCTTGTCTAATTTTCTCAACATTCTCTGGTGAACCACTGCCATAGTATTGGATAGCGATACGATATAAGTTTTCGCTACCGCCAACTGTATGTGATTGGTTACCAGCCGATTGTTGTTGCTGTTGGTTCGCGTTTTGTTGGTTTTGAGCAGCATATTGATTATTAAGGTCTTGCTGGTTAACTGCATTGTTTTGTGCTGCTTCTTGTTCAGCTTTTTCTTTTTCAGCTCGTTCTTTAGCCGCTTTTTCTCTCTCAGCCTTTTCCTTAGCTACTTTCTCTTTTTCGGCTTTTTCTTTCGCTGCTTTTTCTTTTTCAGCTTTCTCTTTGTCACTTTCAGCTTTTTTATCACTTGAAGATGATTGTTGCGTTAATTGCGCATCATCATTACTTGAACCTTGATCTTGATTGAATAAATACATGCCACCGAAAATAGCAATTGAACCTAATAATAAAATCGCAGCAATGATTGGTAAAATACGTTTCAAGAAACCGCCATTATCTGAACCATTCGAAACGGTTGTATTAGGTTGCTCAGCGGCTTTTGTTGCGCCTACTGCTCCTACAGTTCCAGCTGCCGCTGCACCAGCAGAAGTGGCCGCTTTCTTATTATCTTTTTTAGCGTTATTGTTGTTAGATTGTTTCGCAGATTGAGAAGCCGCTGCGCCCGCCGTACCTGCTGTTGCTGCCGCGCCAGCAGAAGTGGCAGCTTTATTATCTTTTTTAGCATTATTGTTGTCAGATTGTTTTGCGGATTGAGAAGCCGCTGTGCCCGCCGTACCTGCTGTTGCTGCCGTGCCAGCAGAAGTGGCCGCTTTCTTATTATCTTTTTTAGTGTTATTGTTGTTAGATTGTTTTGCAGATTGAGAAGCCGCTACGCCTGCCGCTCCAGCCACTGCTGCACCGCCTGCCACGGCACCCGCTTTTTTCTGTGATTGTTGTTGATTATCCTTATGAGTAGGCTGTTGTGCTTCTTTAGATTCTGCATTTTTCGCTGATGTTGTATGCTTTTTAGAAGCTTGATGCCCTGCAATACCTGCCCCAGCGGCTGCCGTAGTACCTGCAACTTTTTTCGCTTGTGAATCATTGTTTTGTTTTGGTGTATTTTCTTGAGGTTTTGCTGTGTTGTTGGCATCCGCTTTTTGCGCTGCTGTCGCGCCACTCATACCTGCACCCGCAACTTTCTTCGTTGCGTTGTCTGACTGTGTTTGAGTTTCAGACGTTGGCTGTGCCGGTTGTGCATGCTCTTGTTTCGCTACTGTATCACTAACATTCTCTGTATTGCGTGTACGTTTACGATGACGACGCGCCGTATTACGCGGTGGGAAATGTTGTGTATTGTCTGATAATGACTCTGTGTTTTTGTTTGTTTCTTGTTCAATTGGTGTATGATCTTCTCTTGTTGGATTGATTTCTTGACGATTGCGCTCGAATTCATCCTTAAAATTATCTTTTGACACAATATTCATTCCTTTCTGTTACGCTACATAGGTAAAGGTTCTTCAATGGTTATTTTTATATTACCCAATAATTGATAATATAAGCGTATTATTCAAGCGTCCTTTTATCCTTTTAAGTCACTTATCTAGATTATAGCGTGTTTAAAAATGCGGTGTAAAGCATTCAGTCGTCTATTCAAATAAACTTTCCAATTTTTCTTCATAAGTCAGCTTTCTTTTGACTTTTTTCTTGTTCTTTTCGTATATCTCATGTGTGGTGCCACAGTTATCACAGCAATGATCAGTTGTAATGACCGGCTTATTAAAATAACTCAATAGTTGTTGTCGTCTACAGTCTGTTGTAGAAATATAGGACAGCATATGTCGATAAGCAATCGTTTTTTGTCTATTGTTTTGTTGGAAAATCTTGTAAAGTGCCGAGAGCGAATACTGCTGTGCAAGCACTGTTAAAATATCATTCTTTTCCACATCGATAAGTTGACCTGTTTCAAACAAATGAATATCTTCGTCTCGTATGATATTAGCAGTTGCAAGTGTTTCCATTAAAAACTGGTCGTCAGTTTGGTAGAGTGCGATTGCTTGGCTTGGCTTGCCATCTCGACCGGCACGTCCAATTTCCTGTAAATAGCTGGATGGGCTCGATGCAATATGGAAATGAATGACAGTTCGGATATCCGGTTTGTTGACACCCATACCAAATGCGCTCGTCGCGACAATGATACGAATTTCGTTGGATAAAAATTGTTGTTGTACGGTGTAACGCTCTTGATAGCTGAGATCCCCATGGTAAATCCCCGTAAGATGACCTGCTGTATAAATCTGTTCAGCAATGTCCAAACAAACTTTTTTGGAAGATACATAAATAATTGTTGGGCCTGATGTGTCAATCGTTTCCAATATCCACGCCATTTTTTCATGATAATCATCCATATATTTCACAGATAATGAAATGTTAGGTCGATCCATTGTGGACTGGAAGTCATAAAATGAACAACCCGTCACATATTCCAAGTCTGTTTTCAATTGATGCGTTGCTGTAGCGGTAAGCGCAAGAATGGGTGTATGACGATGATGTTTAATTAATTGTCCAATAAGTGCGTAATGTGGACGGAAATCAAAGCCCCACTCTGACAAGCAATGGACTTCATCAAGCACAATTAAGCCAAAGGGCATCGTTGTGAAGCGGGTCAGATTGTGAGGTTGCAAAATAAATTCTGGACTGACAAAAATAAAACGTGCGGTATTCAATTGTTGATAAGCAAGCGTACGTTCTTCATGAGCCATACCAGAATGAATCGCAATCACTCGTTGTTCACCGTTCATTTTCATTTGCATCACTTGATCATCCATTAAAGAAATAAGCGGTGAAATAATTAATGTGGGTTGCTGCTTAATATAGGTGGGGAGTTGATAACATAAGCTTTTCCCACTGCCGGTTGGTAATATACCCAACGTATGTTGACCGTCTAACACACTTTGAATAATCGCTTCTTGCCCTTCTCTAAAAGTGTCAAAGCCAAAATATTGTTGCAAGGCTGCTTTAAGCATGTAAATCCCCTTTCACAATGCCGATGATGGCAAGTTTGATTTCAAAATAACTGAGTTGTTCAAAATGTGCTTTATAATAACGCAAACGTTGATATGGCTCCTGCATATAAAATGTAATAAATGCATGGATGTCTTCACGAAAATATTGATCATAGCACGTCAAATAATTACGCATGAAAAGTTCCAGTACGTGATCATATATCGTGTTCTCAGTGCGTTGTGTATGCTGTGCAATTTGTGCAACTGTCCATCCTTCTAATAAGTGCGCTAATGAGCGTTGTAATGTGTGACTAATCGGTAACGATACTAAGCAATGATGAAGTACGGGAAATTGCGTTTCATCCGATAACAACTGATATAACGTTAATATATCGACATAATGAGATAATGTTAAAGCATCTTCATCTAGACCAGTCACTTGACCAACTTGGCGTTGCGTATACATCGTTTCATCATACCCACTTAAATAGTAATGCGCAGTGCTTTCAGGATGTAAATCATTAAGCCTTTTAAACAGACAGTATATTTCCGCTTTCGTCGCGTCAATAGCATGATTCGTTTTAATGTATTGATAGATTTGACGTACTTGTTGATGAACGTCTATTTGTGATGTAAGCGGTACAAACTTAAGTTGTTCATGTTCCGCTTGAGATAATGTTTGAATCAACAGTTGCAATACGACAAATGATTGTTGTAATATTGGGTATGTTATATGTGTAGATGTCGGAATGTCGACATGATTTGTGAGTGGTTTACTGATGAGTGCTTCAAACTGTTCAAAGGATATATGCGGTGCACACCCATATAAACTTAATAACTGTAATGAAGTCGCGTCAAAAAGGGTTTGATGCGTTTTTTTGCCTATGATAATATTATAAATGCTTTTATTATTTTTATGGGGAGATGCTTGTTGGTAAGCAAAAGATATCATTGATTTCATGTTCATTACCTCATTTATAAACCGTATATATTGAAAAAATAAGATTACCAAACTACAATGAAATTATAATGTTAGTCTGGCACTTTGAAAAGGGAGGCGAAGAATTTGGCTAAGTATACAATCGTCGATATGGATACTTGTATCGCATGCGGTGCTTGTGGTGCAGCTGCTCCAGACATCTATGATTACGATGATGAAGGTATTGCATACGTAATTTTAGATGACAACCAAGGCACAACGCCTGTACCGGAAGAACTTTATGAAGATTTAGAGGACGCTTTTGAAGGCTGCCCTACTGACTCCATTAAGGTTGAAGAAGAAACTTTCGATGGCGATGCATTAAAATTCGAATAATGCTATTCAAGCGTATTTTACTTAATAATACGTTGAATTCAAATAGATAAGCAAGCAAAAAGCGGTGTTATCTCTCACCGCTTTTTGCTTGCTTATTTTATATTTTAAGTACGTTTTTAAGACGTTGGAATAACAAGATAAATAGAATGGATACAACGATACCTTTAATAATGTTAAATGGAATAATTCCTGCTGTAATAATGACTTTAAGGTTTGTCGCAATATCAGATAAGTTCATAATCATGCCGTATAACGGTAAAAGAACGAAATAGTTCATAATGCTTAATACAATCGTCATCACAAGCGTTCCCACCGCGAGACCGATCACCATAGCACGTGTTGTACGTTTAGAACGGTAAATGCCGTAAGCCGTTAATAATAGGCTACTACCGGCAATAAAGTTTGCGATTGGGCCGATTGGATCAGCAAGATAGAAAAAGAAGTTCAAAAGGTTTTTAATTAATTCCACTAATAGACCAGCAACAGGGCCTAAAGCAAATGTTGCTAGTAATGCCGGTACATCACTAAAATCTAGTGTTAAATAAGGTGGTAGGAATGGTAGCGGGAATTTCAAGAACATTAGAATGAATGAAATACCACTCAGAATCCCTACGATAATTAATTGTCGCGTTTGTTTCGTTTCTTGCATAATATTAAATTCTCCTCCTGTGATATTCATCTTTTCAGAATAGGAGGCTTTTTAAGCAACATAAAGAAACCTCCATCTTCTCCCATCCAGACTATTACTGTCGGCTCTAGAATCTCACTAGATCAGGAGTTTGGAACTATGCCAACACTGACTGTTTAAAACATAGTACCAAACCCGTCGCAGGCTTTATTTACTGCCGGTAGGGAATTGCACCCAACCCCGAAGATGAATTCATTTATTTTTTATTTGTTTTAATTTTACCGAATAATGTCACTGAATACAATAGCGTTGCTTGGGAGTGTGACAAGTAAAAAATGCGGTATTCCCCCATCAAGAAGAAAAATCTCACGAAAGTATATTTTCGTTTCATAAAGTAACGGACTTTTATATGAATGCGCTAACTTATCCCCCATTAAATAGAAAATCCCAGCTAAATGGTCACCACCTAGCTGGGAAATGTTGAAACTATCTTTGAATCGGTTGTTTCGGTAATTTAATTGTAAAAGTCGTACCAACATTGACTTCACTTTTTACGTCAATTAAGCCGTGATGTGCATCGATAATCATGCGTGTAATAAACAGACCAAGACCTGTTCCCTGTTTACCTCGTTTTCTCGCAGCATCTGCTTTATAAAAACGTTCGAACACTTTATCCAAATGTTCAGGCGCAATACCGACTCCTGTATCTTGCACAGTCAATACTTGGTGCAACGTCGTTTCATGTGCACGGATTGATATTTTATCTCCTGGTTTCGTGTAACGCGATGCATTATCAACAAGATTTGTCAGTACTTGCTCCATACGGTCAAAGTCATAGTACCAATTTTCGAGCATCGTTCCGTTAAGTTGGAAGTCTAGTGTCAGTTCTAGCTCGCTCGCCTGTTGACGATATTTCGTCGCCATTTTATTAACCAATTCATACATTGGACGTGTTTCAGGTGTGATATTAATACCGTCCGCGTCGATTTTGGCAACATCCAGCAATTCGTTAACGAGACGGCTAAGACGCTTCGTTTCATCTAACACAATTAACAGAAATTCATGAATATCTTCCGGTTCCGTTACAATACCATCGACAATCGATTCTGTATACCCTTGTAACAGTGAAATTGGTGTACGCAACTCATGAGAGACGCTGGCGATAAAGTCCTTCTTCATCTGTTCGACATGGTGTTCTTGTGTCATGTCGCGAATAACGACGACAAGCCCACTCTCTCTATTTGTTTGGATGCGGTCAATATAACTCATAACAACCGCATAATGGCGTTGGTTCATTTCATATTCTCGATATTCTGTTGTTTCACTCGCAAACGTTTCGTCAATTTGTGCATCAAATAGCGCCTTGTCTTCTGCTGACATATCTAGCATCATTTTATGTGCAAGGTTGTTAGACAGGATAATTTGACGCTTATGGTTGATACCGAGTACACCTTGTACCATCGAATTAATTAACGTATCACGAATGTTTTTCGACGTCGTAATGGCATCGATATGATTTTGAATATGTTCACTCATTTGATTAAAAGCAATTGCTAATTCGCCAATTTCATCCTTTGTCTGCACATGGACTTTCATATCATAATTTCCTTTTGCGACTTCCTGTGCTTGTGTTTTTAATTCGCGCAAAGGATTGGTGATACGTGTGGATAAGAAAAAGGCAAATATCGTCGTAATAATTAAGAAAATAACAGCCGTAATTAAAATAATAACGGCGATAACATTATTTGTATCATCAATACTGTGTAAATCTTCATAAATATATATGACAGACTGTTGTCCATCCGCATCTTTCGTCGGATAGCCTAATAATACATATGCACGTTGTTTGCCATCAGTTTTGAGCGACACATGTTTAAGCACTTTTTTCTGTGATTCTTGAACTTTGCTTAATTGGTCATCTCGTTTGATGATCTTCAACATTTGTTTTTTCATCGGTTGCTTCGTTGTTTGTCCCGCACGATCAGGTAGAATAATAATCCCTTTATGACCTTCTAACAGTAGCTCACTATGTTTGATTGCGAGCTGACGATTGTCGGTTTTTTCGATAATCGCACTGATACTTTCAGCATTTTCGTATAAGGATTGTTCCGTTTTTTGCGTGAAATAATATTGAATAAATGTGATAAGTGCTGCACTTAATAAAATTAAAACTGTCGTTACTATTAATATAATAGTTAACCACAGTTTAATTACGACGCTATTTAGACGTTTCATCCGCTTGTGAAACCTCGAATTTGTATCCTACGCCCCATACGGTTTGAATCATCAATGCAGCATCTGATGAAACACGATTTAATTTTTCACGTAAACGTTTAACGTGCGTATCGACTGTACGCAAATCCCCGTAAAACTCGTAATGCCAAACTTCTTTAAGCAACTGTTCGCGATCAAACACTTTGTTCGGTGTTTTGGCTAAGAAAATCAATAATTCATATTCTTTCGGTGTAAGATTTACCGGAGAACCATCAGCTAACACTTTATGTGCATCGTTATCAATAGTCAGATGCTTAAATTCAATCATATCACGTGCGTGCGGTTCATTTTGTTCAGCTGTAGCAGACTGTGTACGTCTTAAAAGCGCTTTCAAACGTAACACCACTTCACGCGGTGAAAACGGCTTAACGATGTAATCATCTGCCCCAGATTCAAAGCCTTCAACGCGGTTGTTTTCTTCACCTTTAGCGGTCAACATAATGATTGGTGTATCTTTCGTTTCACGCAAACGCGTTGCAACTTCCAGTCCGTCCATTTCTGGTAACATCAAGTCTAATAAGATACACGCATAATCATATTTTGTTGCTAGTTCGAATGCTTCACGTCCATCACTAGCTTCAGCCACCTCATAGCCTTCTCTTTCAAGAAATAGCCTTAGTAATTTTCTGATACGATGTTCATCATCAACGACCAAGATTTCTTTCGTCACAAGACATACCTCCCATTTATGTTGACATTTCATACTCAATGCATATTATAGCATATTGCCATTTACACTAGATAATAAAAAAATAAGAGACGAAACGCAAACAATTTTCATATTTTGGACATCTCTTAAACATAATAGCATGTGAAATCGTGCACATGCTATTAGGGAAAACGATAATAAATGAATTTTTATGCAAAAGTTTTTGTTATTTGACACTTTAAAAGTGTTAATAAACATAATTTTTAAGAATTGCCTATTCGTTAGTTAGAACCACTCTGTGCCAATTGTCTCAATGTCTTAACTTCATGTGGTGATAATACACGACCTTCACCTGCGCCTAGTCCTTTTAAAGTTAATGGGCCAAATGACACGCGTGAAAGTTTCGTTACTTTGAAGCCAAAATGCTCGAACATACGACGTACTTGACGATTACGGCCTTCAGTAATGGTAATTTCAACTAATGATGTGTTTTTCTCTTTATTTTGTTTTTTGACTTTTACTTGTGCAGGTTGTGTTTTACCATCTTCTAACACAATCCCTTGTTCTAATTGTTTCACTTGTTCTCTCAAAATATAGCCTTCAATTTTCGCAATGTACGTTTTGGGAATTTTATATTTTGGATGTGTCATTAAGTTCGTAAATTCCCCATCGTTCGTCAGCAATAATACGCCTGATGTATCGTAGTCAAGGCGACCTACTGGATAAATACGTGTCTGTAGATCATCGAAATAATCAGTGACGACCTTTCTACCACGGTCATCCGATACGCTCGTAATTACCTGAGCGGGTTTGTAGAATAAAATATAAAGTTTATCTTCCAGTTCTAATGGAATCCCTTCAACAGAGACCTCATCTGATGGACGTACTTTCGTGCCGAGTTCCGTAACGGTCTTACCATTTACTTGAACTTTCCCCTCTTGGATTAGTGCTTCAGCCTTGCGTCGTGATGTATAGCCACTGTTCGCAATGCGTTTTTGTAGACGTTCTAATTCTTTACTCATGTGTTGTTTTGTCCTTTCTGGTTAACAAGATTACTGAAAAATGATTCGATTTCTTCTGCTTCTTCGTCTGTTGTTGGGAGTTTAGAAAGACTTTCTAAACCAAAGACGTTTAAAAAGAGATCTGTCGTGTAAAGTTGTTGACCCCTTACATCCGGTTGTTGTTTTGGTTCGACGAGTCCTTTCGCAATCAATGTCTTAACTGGACCGTCAGAAGCAATCCCACGAATCAGTTCGATATCACTGCGCGTTACGGGTTGATTGTATGCGATAATTGCCAATACTTCCATCGATGCTTGTGATAATTTCGTTGAGACTTTATTCAAAATTAAAGATTCAATATAAGGCTCCATTTCTTTTTGCGTTGTTAAAACATAGGTGTCGCCGTATTTTTGAACCATAAGTCCTGGTAATTTTAACGCGTTCATTGCCTCATTTAACGTTGGCTCGTCAATGTTTAACGAGGTCAATAGCTGATCGGTCTCAATCCCATCTTCCCCAACTGTATACAGCAAGGCGGTAATCGCCTCATTAAGATTGTGTGCCATAGTTGACTCCTTTAGTGATTTCAATGTTGTGAAACGCCTCGACTTGTTGCATTTGAATTGTGCCCGTTTTTGCCATCTCTAATAGCGCTAAAAAATACGTCACAACATGTTCGAGCGATTCATTAAATGTAAATAAATCAAAAAATGTAATACTTTGTCGCGTGTCGAGCTGATGATAAATACGTTCTGTTGACTGTTGAATCGTAAAAGTTTCTTTTTTGATTTCGACACTTTTCGGTTTTTTGAGCGCAATACGTTGCTTCATTTTTTGATAAGCGACAATGAGCTCCGTCAGGTCAATATGTGTTCCTTCAGGCATTCGCTCCGTCAATTCATATTTGGATAAATCAGAAGGCGTTTTTGTATAGTAGTGACTGCGCGCTTCTCTGTTGTCATTTAACATGTCTGCATATGCTTTGTAGTTTTGATACTCAATTAATTTACCGACAAGTTCTTCACGTGGGTCTTCTTCAATCACATCATCTGCGTTATGATCTGGCAGTAAGAGCTTACTTTTAATCATCAGTAGCTCTGAGGCCATGACTAAATATTCACTGGCAACATTGATTTCCAATTGTTTCATGGCATGAACATATTGCATATATTGCTCCGTCAAAGCCTTCATCGGTATATCATAAATATCAATTTCAAACTGTTGTATCAAATGCAGTAATAAATCTAAAGGGCCGTTAAAGGCGTCTAATTTTACTTCATACATACATAAAGCCTCTCTAATTTGCGTGTTAGGTGCATCTTACCAAAAAATATTATAGCATGTTTAGTGATGAGAATAAATTTAGGAGAGAAACCAATGCGAGATGCACTGATTGAATTTTATTATCAATTCCATACGAAACAACATTATTTTTTATGTCACGATATTTTAGAAGATGCATGGAAATCACAAGTTCAGTATTCTAAAAACGACTTAGTTGTTAGCTTAATTTTATTCGCGACTGCTTCGTATCATTATCGCCGGAATAACTTTAAAGGTGCTTATCGCTCTTATGTAAAAGCTGCAAAAATCGTCGCTCAATACAACGATAAGGACCTCGAAAAGCATGGTTTAAAGGCACTGGATTATCGTGAGCAATTACATACATTGATTGATGCAACGAGTCAGGCAAAGCCATTCTCACCGATTGTCTTACCTTTAACGTCTAACATGCAACAGGCAATTGAATCACGTTATCCTGATTATGAATGGCATGCAGACATTGTAGAAACACCATTGATTATGCACCATCACCGTTACCGTGATCGTTCAGAAGTGATTGCAGCACGTGAAGCGGCATTAGGTATGCGGCATAACCACTTAAACCAACAAAATGACTAGTACGCAAACGCATAAAGCAATTTTACGTACTAGTCAAAATGGCTGATAATTATTTTACGCCCTAGGATGATAGGACTGATATATTTTTCTAATTTGTGTGCTGGATACGTGGGTATAAAGTTGTGTTGTAGAAATATCTGAATGACCCAGCATTTCTTGTACTGCACGCAGATCAGCACCATTTTCTAATAAATGTGTTGCAAATGAGTGTCTGAGTGTATGAGGTGTCAGTCGTTTTGTCAGTCCTGCTTTGACACCTGCTTGTTTCATCATTTTCCAGACACCTTGTCGTGACAGTGGCTTACCGTGTAAATTTAAAAATAATGCATCGGTTACTGTATTTTTTAACAATTGCGGTCGTATTTCTTGTAAATAGTGTGTTAAATATTCAATAACGGTCTCTCCAAGCGGAATGATACGTTCCTTGTTCCCTTTACCAAAGACCTTCACAAAGCCCATAATCAAGTTGACGTCTTGAATTTCAACAAAAATCAATTCGGATACGCGCATTCCTGTGGCGTAAAGTAGCTCTAACATCGTGCGATTACGGTAATCGTTCACCTTGGATAAGTCGAAAACATTCAACAATTGGTCGACCTCATCAATGGATAATACATCTGGCAGTTTACGTTCATATTTAGGTGTCGTAATCAGTACAGTAGGATCTTGAGACGCATAACGCTCTCGCAATGCAAACTGATGAAAACTGCGAATTGTTGAGGTGAAACGTGCGATAGATTTAGCAGAATGACCCTCATCATGGCGCGCGCCAAAACATTGTTGAATGACATCGCGTGTTACAAAATCTAAGCTGCCTATTTTTTGAGATTGCAAATAGTCAATGTATTGGTTTAAATCACGACGGTATGCAGCAATGGTGTTTGCTGATAAGCCTTTCTCTATTTGTATAAATCTTAAAAACTCATCACGTACCTCTTCCATACGACGACCTCGATTCTAGCAGTTTCTATGCATCTGCCCCTTTACCTTCTTGTTGACACGTTTGACAAATGCCATGAAAAGTTAAGCGGTGATCCAAAATTTTAAATTTAAATTCGTTCTCAACACGTTCTTCTACTTGTGGTAATAAATCTTCATCAATCTCATCGACGCGACCACATTCCATACACACAAGGTGATGATGGAAATGTTTAGAGCCTTCTTTGCGCAAGTCGAAACGAGAAACGCCATCGCCAAAGCTCACTTTATCGACAACTTTAATGTCTGCCAATAGTTCCAATGTACGATAGACTGTCGCAAGGCCAATTTCCGGTGCTTTTTCTTTCACTTTTAGATAGACATCTTCCGCACTGAGGTGGTCTGCCTCATTCTCGATAAGAACACGTACTGTTGCTTCGCGTTGAGGTGTTAATTTATATGATGATTGCTGCAATTGTTGTTTCACGCGATTAAGACGTTCTTCCACGGCAGCTTCACTCCTCTACTGATAATTAAAATTAGTATTGTTTATATGCTGTCTCTTATACACA
>NZ_PPRF01000033.1 GCF_002902145.1 Staphylococcus rostri
AATAGGGAACGTACGTACTTATGCACAAGTTGTTAACAAATAGGGGATAACTTGCGAGCAATGCGTGAATAACCCATATTTCCGTGGATAAAACAGTGGGAAACACACAATTCCACTTGTGGATAACTAGGATAACTTTGTGGATAGTTGAAATCATCGCATTTTAGCTGTGTATAAAAAAAGAAAAGATGGCAGAAAATTCCTGCACATCTTTTCTTAATTTTCATCTAACTCACTAACCAAAATTTGTAATTCTTCCCAATTTGTCATTGTTTCTTCTAGTTTTTGTTCGATAGTTGTTCGTTCTTCAGCGAGCGCTTGTATTTGTTCATAATCATCAATAATTGTTGGGTCGGTCATTGCCGTATCAATTTCTTCAATACGCGCTTCATACGTATCAATCGCTGCTTCTTGTTCTTCAATCTGACGCGTCAACTTCCGTTTTTCACGACGCAATGCTTTTAAGTCCGCATAGGTCGTTTCTTGTTCAGATTGACGTTCAGTCGTATTTGGTGTTTGTGTACTTTGTGACTCCGCATGTGTTTCCAATGCACGCTGTTGTTCAAGCTTTTCAAGATAATATTGGTAATCGCCAAGATACATACGGCCGCCTTGCGCATCCATATCAAACACTTTATTCGCCAATTCATTAATAAAGTAGCGATCATGTGAAACGAAAATAAGCGTTCCTGCAAAGTTGTGTAACGCTTGTTCCAACATTTCTTTAGAATCTATATCTAAATGGTTGGTCGGCTCATCGAGAATTAATACGTTATTACGTTCTAGCATAAGTAATGCGAGTTGGAGACGGGCTTTTTCGCCACCAGATAGGTCGTTAATGATTTTTTGAACGTCATCTTGTGTGAATAAAAAGCGCCCAAGTACTGCACGAATATCTTTTTCTGGCATATGTCGATATTGATCCCAAACATAATCTAAAATGGTTTTGTTAGAACGAAATTCTGCCTGTTTTTGATCGTAGTAACCGATTTTTAAGTTGGCGCCCGGTACAATATCACCAGAAATAGCCGGTAGACGTCCAGCCAGTGTTTTAATCAACGTAGACTTACCAATACCGTTTGGACCAATAATCGCAATATGGTCACCTTTTGTAACTTCGATATTGATAGGCTGCGTAATAGGGGACGCATAACCTACTTCAAGTTGACGAATATGCATGACGTCATTACCTGTATTGCGATCGAAATCAAAGCGAATATCTGCACTTCTGGCATCCATCATCGGTTTTTCAATACGTGTCATTTTCTCTAATACTTTACGTCGACTCTTCGCCATACCACTTGTTGATGAACGGGTAATATTTTTTTCGACAAAAGTCTCTAAACGTTTAATTTCATCCTGCTGGCGTTCATATTCCGCCAAACGTTTTTGATAGTATTGATCACGCTGTGCGATAAATTTGGCATAGTTCCCAACGTAGTGTTTCACTTCGCCAAGTGATACGTCATAAATTTGTGTGACAATCTTATCTAAGAAATAACGGTCATGTGAGATAATGACGATTGCACCGCTGAAAAATTTTAAATAATCTTCAAGCCAAGCCGTTGTTTCCATATCTAAATGGTTCGTCGGCTCGTCCAGTAATAATAAATCAGGTTCACGCAGTAACATTTGCGCAAGTGATAGACGTGTTTTTTGCCCACCACTAAAGTCATTTACAGGGCGATCGTAATCTGCTTCTGTAAAATTCAAGCCGTTGAGCACCGTCTTAATTTTACGCTCGTAGTCATAGCCACCTTGTTTTTCAAAATCATTCGAGAGGCTTTCATAGCGTTTAATATGTTCTTGATAATCCGCGCTCTCGTAGCGATCCGCATGTTGCGCAAGCCAATCCGTCTCTGCTTGCATTTTTTCGTCAAGTTGTTTGAGATGTACAAACGGCTGTAACATCTCTTCAAACACAGAATTTTGCGTGTTGAGTGTCATTTGTTGTGTGAGGTAACCCATTTTTAAATTTTTGATTTTTGAGATATGGCCGTCCTCATATGCTTCAACACCTGCGATAATCTTCATGAGCGTTGATTTACCAGCACCGTTGCGCCCAACAATGCCGATGCGCTCGCCAGTTTTTATTTCAAAGTTAACGTTGTCAAAAATCGTTTCCCCGTCAAAGGATTTTGAGATTTGACTTAACTGCATTAATATCATGGGGCAGGCTCCTTTCATTATCTTACATTGTACCTTGAAAGTATTTGCCTATCAAACTGTTAATGTTTCTTTCTATTTAAAAGTCGGTTATAATGAAGATACTAGGCTGTGAAATGCATCACATGTTTTTAGAAATAATTTTGGAGGATTGTAAAATGGCTAAAGAAATGACAAAAATTCCACGAGCGACCTTAAAACGCCTGCCTTTATATTATCGGTTTGTGAATACATTGAAAGCTAAGGGTGAAAATCGTGTGAATTCTAAAGCAATCAGTGAAGGATTGAACATCGATTCGGCAACGATACGACGTGATTTTTCATACTTTGGCGAGCTTGGCAAAAAGGGATACGGCTACAACATTGACAACCTTCTAGACTTCTTCAAATCAGAACTCAGTGACGCAGAAGAGATTCGCATCGGTATTGTAGGTGTTGGTAATCTTGGACACGCACTGATTACTTACAACTTTTCCATCCATGATGATATGACAATTACAGAAGCATTTGATATACGTCCAGAAGTAATCGGTGAATCGATTGGTAACGTAACAGTTAAACCAATGGCCGATATGAAAGAAATTGTTAAAAAGCAAAAGCTAGAAGTCGTAATTATTGCGACACCAGGGTCTGCAGCTCAAGCCGTAACAGATCAGCTTGTTGAAGCGGGAATTAAAGGAATTCTTAACTTTACACCAAAACGCGTACAAGTACCACCAACCGTACAAGTACACCAAATTGACTTAGGTGTGGAGTTACAATCATTATTATTTTTCATGAAAAACTATAGTTCAACAATCAGAGCATAAGTGACTTAGACATAGATAAACAGACATAGATGAATATAAAGAAGCCATCAAAATTCAATTGCGGATTTTGATGTTTTTTTTATTGTCTGAAGGTATTGATAGGCGATTTCGTCAAACAAATAAAAAACCCCATGATTTTGTCCGACCCCGGATGGTGGGGGAACTACTCTCATGGGATATGTTAATACGTAAATTCTAGCAAGTATTTAGTTATTTGTAAATAATTTTGTTGTGACTGTATAGACTGTCGAAAGCAATTCGGGAATTCAGCTTTCTGCAATGTTTAATAGCTTTATAATAGTGTTCGATTTAGATATATCTTACTAAATACACATTATTATATCTTCGTGCGATTAAACGGGTATAGTCTATATGATATTTAAATATAATAATGAATTTGAATTAATATTTTCATTGTTGCATAGAAATAAATTTTAAAACAAATCCAACAAGGCTGGGAGAGTAATAGAAATATTTAATTTAAGTTTGAGATTTCATGTAGACGGCAGTAGCTAAGTGGCATGAAAATACGCATGAACAAGTTTTCTAACTGCTACTCAGCTTTGTCTGGGAGTAACAACGGAACCTTTTTAGAATGTGAGATTCTTCTGCCACTCCCATAAAGTTTGCTATCATGCTTCTCAAACATAAATGTCTTTGTCTCAATCTCTAAAATAAATATTCAGATTTCTCTTGCATTCTAATGGCACATTGTTTATAATTCGGATAACATTAGTCGGATATAGGAGGTTACGACATGCTTTGGACAATATTTAGTGGTTTAATTGTAGGTCTGTTACTTGGATTTGTTATGCAACGTACACGATTCTGCTTAACAGGTGGTTTTCGTGATATGTACGTGCAAAAAAATAATAAAATGTTCTACGCATTACTCATTGCAATTGCAGTACAAGCTGTAGGTCTCTTTGTCTTACAAGGAGCAGGATTGCTTACCGTTGATAATGGGACGTTTCCAATTGTTGGAACAGTTGTAGGATCATTCATTTTTGGCGTGGGCATTATTTTAGCAGGAGGTTGTGCGACTGGAACGTATTATCGTGCAGGAGAAGGTTTGATTGGAAGTTGGATTGCTTTATTCTTTTATGCACTTTTTGCAGCGATTACAAAGTTCGGTGTATTGAAGCCATTGAATGAACATCTAAAGCACTTTACAGAAGTCAAAGCCGATATGTCAGCATCAACAGGTGTACCAAGTTGGATTTGGTTAATCGTACTCATCGCATTTACAACATTTTTTGTAGTGAAAACGTTACGTAAGCCAAAACCAACAATCGCCATTCCGAAATTAAAACAGCGTTATACAGGTATTCGTCATTTATTATTCGAACGACGCTATCATCCGTTCGTTGCGGCAATCGCAGTAGGCATCATCGCCCTGATTGCTTGGCCGATGAGCAGTTCAACGGGGCGTGACGGCGGTTTAGGTATTACGACACCTTCTGCGCATATCGTTCAGTTTTTAACAACAGGTGATGCGAGCGTCCTCGATTGGGGTGTATTCCTAGTGCTTGGTATCTTTTTCGGTTCATACATTGCCGCAAAAGGTTCGCACGAGTTCAAATGGCGCTTACCAGACATCAAAACAATCCGCAACAGTGCATTTGGTGGCATTTGCATGGGCTTTGGTGCAGCCGTTGCAGGTGGCTGTTCAATCGGTAACGGTCTTGTTGCGACAGCCGCGTTATCATGGCAAGGTTGGATTGCCTTGGCGTCTATGATTTTAGGTACATGGTTTATGAGTTACTTCTTATTTGTAAAACCATTACGTGCCGCACGCCAACAAACACAAAGTATTAAAGCACAATCAGTAAACGCATAATATGAAAAAGGAGCAATAAACATGGTCTATGAATTAGGGACAGTGGGGATGGTGTGTCCATTTCCACTCATCGAAGCACAGAAAAAAATGGAGACTTTAGCTGTCGGTGACGAGTTGAAGATTGACTTCGACTGCACACAAGCGACTGAAGCCATTCCAAACTGGGCAGCTGAACAAAGCTATCCCATTACAAATTTTGAACAACTTGGCGATGCATCGTGGACAATTACTGTTCAAAAGGCATAACAAGTTAAATAGCAATCCCCTCACAATTTCTAGGCAAGTTGTGAGGGGATTTTTAACGGCATCATGTTTTGTGTGATAGTATGTAGATAATTAAACTAAGGGTGGTTGTTAGCAATGGAATTTAACATTAAATTGATATGGTTTCTGATTGCAGCTGTTTTAGCTGTAGTATTCATTTTTAACGACATGATTCTTGCATTAGCGGTACTTTTAGTTGTAAATATCGTTGTCTATATTATTATTGAGCAGTATTTTAAGCGTAAAAAGTAGTAGGGAGATTAATATGTTATGTAGAAAGCTTGTAGCCGACTGGCATGAAAACGAGCGTTTACAAGTTTTTTCACGTATACTTAGTCTTGCCGGGGTACGACAACGGAATCCTTTAAAAAAATGAGATTGCTCCCCCAAAAAAAGCCAATCGTGACGACATTGTGAAGACTTGTGAAGACTGTTGAAAGTTGATATGAAAACACCGAATGTTTTAGCGAATTTTTAGTATGGTTTGTGTTAGAATAACTATTGATATAGTGAGGTGAAATAGATGAACATACAAGATATTGCTGAACTCTCTGGTGTATCTAAAAGTACAGTGTCGCGTTACTTAAATAATGGCTCTGTCAGCCCGAAAACACAGCAAAAAATTCAAGAAGTGATTGAAAAATATGGCTATGCACCGAATCAATTCGCTCAAAGTTTAAGAGCGCAACAGACAAAGTTGATTGGTGTGATTATTCCACGTATGTATTCCTATGCGGTTGCAAGTACGGTGCAAGGGATCAAGAAGACGTGTGAAACGCAAAATTATCAGATGTTATTAACATTAACAGAGCGTGAAGTGACGCAAGAATTAGAAGCGCTTCGTTCGTTTCAACGCAGTAAGGTGGACGGTGTACTTTTTATGGCAACCGCAATTACTGATGCGCATATGGAAGTCATTCAATCGATGACGATGCCAGTCATTCTTATCGGTCAGACGCATGAACAATTAAGCGCCATTTATCATGATGATGAGGCAGCGGGTAAACTGATGGCAGAACGTATTATCGAACATGGTTACCAACGTGTGTATTATGCCGGTGTAACAGATGAAGATAAGGCAGTCGGTCATTTACGTTATCAAGGTTTGACGAACACACTTCAAGCAGCAGGTGTTGAGATTGAGTCGGTTGAAGCGGCCTTTGATTACGATGCGGCGTTACGCAAAGTACATGAACAAATTGTCTTGCGTGCAGATACCGCATATATCGGTGCCACGGATACGATTGCCTTAGCGCTATACCGTGTCATTATGAGTGAAGCACAAACTTTCACCCCATTTATAGGCGGGTTCGGTGGGGACCCCGTTACTGATATTGTTCATCCAAAGATACATACAGTTTATTATCAATATGAACGTGCTGGACAAATGGCAGTACAAGCTTTATTTAAACAACTTAAAAACAAAAAAGAAGTAACGACGGAAATATTAGAGGTGTTACCGTCACAAAAATCATTTTTATTTTATAATAGTGGAACCGTTACCAATGGCTAAGGAGGTTACTTGAACATATGAAAGAATGGACACGTGATGAACGTTATCGCAAGTTAGAAGATGCGACGGCTGAAGAATTGGCGTCGTTGAAAGAGACGGTTGAAAATTCTCGTTACCGTCAAAAATATCATATCCAACCATCAACGGGATTGTTGAACGATCCGAATGGCCTGATTTACTTTAATGGTGAATATCATATTTCTCACCAGTGGTTTCCGCTTGGTGCTGTTCACGGCTTAAAGTATTGGGATCACTATAAAAGTAAAGACCTTGTACATTATCGACATGATGGTGTGTTATTAAAGCCGGATACGACTTATGATAGTCACGGTGTGTATAGTGGGAGTGCATTTGAGTTTGAAGGGGCACTTTACTACATGTATACAGGCAATCATCGCAATGCAGAGTGGGAGCGAGAAAGTACGCAAATTATCGCTAAGGTTAATGACTCGGGGCAAGTAGAAAAGATTTTGCCGCCAGTTATTTTACAGCCACCTGCAGGCTATACACAACATTTTAGAGACCCTAAAGTGTTTATGAAAGATGGTAAATTATATGCGATTATTGGTGCGCAACGTGCGAATGAAACCGGTTGTGCAGTACTTTATGAAGCGGCACGTCCAGAAGGTCCTTGGTCATTCAAAGGAGAAATTCAAACAGCATTGACAGACTTTGGCTATATGTGGGAATGTCCGGATTACTTCCAATTAAACGGTAAAGATGTCCTCGTATTTTCGCCACAAGGCATTGAGTCCAAGGGCAATCAGTTCCAAAATATTTATCAAAGTGGCTATATTATCGGCGAGTTGGACTTTGAAACATTAGAAATGACACATGGCGATTTTGTGGAGCTGGATAACGGTTTTGACTTTTATGCGCCACAAACATTACAAGATGAAGCACAGCGCCGCGTGATGATTGGTTGGATGGGATTACCTGATACGGAATATCCGACTGATGCGGAAGGTTGGGCACATTGCTTAACGCTACCAAGAACGCTTGTCATTGAAGATGGTAAGTTGAAACAAAAGCCACATATGAATTTGCGTCGATTACGTGATAATAGAGAAACAGCGCTTGGTTATGCGAATAAGTTTTTGAAACAATTACATCCATATGAAGGCGAGCAGTATGAACTGGTCATTGATATATTAGACAATGAGGCGTCTGCGATAGAATTTCATTTACGTGCGTCTAAAGATGAAGCGACGGTGATACGTTATGAATCGGATACACAACTTGTGAAACTGGAGCGTTTTGACAGTGGGCGTTTACCGACACCGGTAGAAGGTACATCACGTCAGACACATTTAGATACACCGTTACGTCAGTTGCGTGTTTTTGTCGATACATCGAGTATTGAGATTTTCTGTAACGAAGGCGAACGCGTGTTAACATCACGTATTTTCTCAAAACCAACATCGAATAAAATTAAAGTTGCGACAGATTCAGGACAAGTTTATTTGAAAATGACGAAATATGACATCGAAGGAGCGAATCAAGATGACTAATGCGTTTTATGCCACAGGTGGGCGGTGCACCATGTAACGTTGCAGCAGCAGTTCAAAAGTTAACAGGGCGCAGTCATTTGATTACGCAACTGGGAACAGATGCGTTTGGTGACCGCATTGTTGAGACATTGAAAGAACTCGATGTGGATACACAGTGGATTGAACGTACTTCATCAGCAAATACGGCATTAGCATTTGTTAGCTTAACAGCCAGTGGCGAACGTGATTTTTCATTTTATCGTAAGCCAAGTGCGGATATGTTATACGAACCGGGCCATATTCAACGCATTCCATTAGCGAGTGGGGATATGATTCATTTTTGTTCTGTCGCATTGGTAGATAGCCCGATGAAAGAAGCCCACGAAGCACTGCTAGCGAAAGCACATGAAGTCGGCGCAACAGTCGTGTTTGACCCGAATGTGCGCTTACCATTATGGGATGATCATGAAGCGTATCAACAGACGATTCAAGCATTTATCCCGCATGCAGATATTGTAAAAATTTCAGATGAAGAATTAACATTCATTACACGAATTGAAGATGAGCAACGTGCATTACAATCGCTATTCCAAGGCCGTGTGAAAGCTGTTATTTACACGCAAGGTAGCGCGGGGGCAAGCTTGATTTTTGAAGACGGAACGACTTTTACAGCACGTCCGAATCCTGTAGAAGCGGTCGATACAACAGGTGCTGGCGATGCATTTATTGGTGCCTTGATCGCAGAATTAATGACGTCAGAACAACCTATTGAGACATTAAAAACAGATGGTCAAGCGATATTAACGTTTGCCAATCAAGTAGCTGGACACGTTGTACAACAATACGGTGCATTATCGAGTCTACCTACACGAGAAGACTTATAAATAAAAAAGCCTAAAGCAGTGGGAAAGCTGTTTTAGGCTTTTTAACCTGTAAAGGCATTATATTTTTTTAATATTGCGCACCGATACATAGCACAGTTCGCCATTTTTAAAGTGCACAACACGTGCTTTTGGATCGACATTGGCAATGTTATGACGATTCAACACATAACTGTTATGGCAACGGAAGAAGCGGTGATCCACCTGAGCAAGTTCCTTCAAATTACCATAAAACTCAATTTGTCGATTATCTAAATGTGCAATTAAGCGATGAGACTTTGGTGACGATTCAAAAAACATCACTTCATCATAATGCACATACTCAGAACCACTACCACGCTTTAACTCTAATGTTTCCACCGTATTATCCTTCATCAACAAGTTGAGACGATTCATCGCTGTTTCTAAACATTCAACTACACGCATACGCAGTTGGTCAGGGTCGTCTTTAAAAATAAAATCCATCGCCGCAACTTTGTATACAAATGTCAGGTACGTTAATTCGCTATGACTCGTCACGTAAATAATATTACCGATAGGGTCGTGTTTGCGGATTTCACTCCCGACTTTAATACCGTTGATATCAGATTCTAGTTGAATATCCAAAAAGTAACAGCCGACGTCAGACAAATTTTTAGAAGCTTCTATGAGCTCATAAGGATTATCCGTCGAAAGTTCAATTTCCATCGGTTTTTCTTCAATCATAATATAATTATTGATGATATCCTCCATACGTGCACGTTGTTTTGGATCATCTTCACAAATTAATATTTTCAAACAGGATCCCCCTTAAACATCAGCATTCATAATTTCTAACTTTTGAATAAAGTAATTGTTTTCAAGTGTTGTATCTAATAAAACATTGTCCGTACTATCTGTAATTTCTTTTAATGTTGATAAACCAATCCCACGATTCGAGCCTTTTGTTGAGAAGCCTTCTTTGAATAATGTATGTAGCTTTGGCATATTTTCAGGTGCTTTATTCATGATAATAATAAGCACCGCCGCATCTGTTTGAATAAAGGCAATTTGAATCCTTGGATCATCCACAGTCAGTGACGCTTCAATTGCATTGTCCATAATAATACCGAGCACACGGCTTAAATCAATGATTGGCATATTAATATGTGTAATTTCATCCGCTACTTCGACACTAATCTCAATGTGCTGCTCTTGTGCTTGAATGATTTTAGTCGTCATCATGCCTTTAATTTCACGGATTTTTAACTTTTCAACACCATTTAATTTCAGTGTGTTATTTTCAAAGTGGTTTTTAATAGGATGAATGTGTTCTTCATAATATGCTCTAAGCCCTTCTAAATCATCTTCTCGCAAATACTCAGACATTGTAGACAAAATATTAATATAATCATGACGGAACTTGCGCATGTTATTATTAATTTCTTCAATCTGTAACGTGTATTTGTAGTAATCCTCAATTTCTTGTTTATTGCGGCGATAGGTCAATTCTCTTGATGCCGTAATTGAAATGACAATCACCAATATGGCAAATGCGATAAAATAAACAATAATCACTAATGCAATCGCTTTCATATCCTCGATAGAACGTACCTTGGCAGGTGTGAAAACATCAATGAGGATAAAGAATGCCATAAGCATCGTTGCGAGTAAAAAGAGATAGAGTTTGTTGACATATAACCATGATATGCGCAATAAACGCATTAAGAAACGGAATAAAATGGCGAAAATAATGGCGCCGGCTACAAATGTTAAAACGTAGATAGTTTCACGTAAATAAAACTGTGTATGATGCGATGTTAAGTATTCATATAATAGTGTTGATAAAAAGTCGCTTAAAATTAAAATCAGAACACTTATTAATACGCTAATAACACCAATCATTCGTTGTTTCATATAAAAGAAAACAAGAAAACTTAATATTAAGTAGAACAATGTTGCTTTACCAAATAACACAAACAAAATAGTAGAAGGGATTACTATCCCTATCAGAATAGAGAGGTAATCCCTTCGTGTGTATTTTGGCTTGTCGATTAAAATTAAATGCGTAACTGAAAATAAAACAAAAGATTGAAAAAAAGCTAAAAAAGCGATACGAATAATTTCCAATTTTATACACACTTTCTATTTATAATAGAGATTTATTTGTCTAATTCTAAAAGTTCGCGTGGAATTTCTGGTTCGTCAAAGAAGCCTGTGCAAGTGTTGATCCAACCGAAATTACCAATTGCTTTGAATAAGTTAGCAAAAAATTTAACAATAGCATCTAAAATGTTCATCATCAATCTGCCTCCTTAGGGAAAAATATAGGTAATAGTGTGACTGCTTGAAGTGTTACACCAAAACATATCAATTGTTGGTAAGGTGCCGGTACGACAAGGGCAATACCAAGAACAATCGTCGTGACAACGATTGACTTAATCTTTAAGCCACGCTTACGAGAAGCTTTAATTGGTTGCTTTTTCGTAGCGGCAGGTGCATAAATGATGACTATCAACCATCCGACCAATGACAAAATGAACATATAGCGAAATGGTATCGTATAATACGCGATAGCCCATGGCACCAAAACGAACAACAATATATTTTGGATATGACACATCAATGAAGATCGTGCATGTGCCCCGTGTGAAAACCGGCGCACCAGAATATAACTTACGTGAACAGTTAGTGTGTATAAAATGGTATTCAAGAGGAGTGCTAAACCGTACGTTACGATAGCTTTAAAAAAGTTAATCGCAACAATTTGGATGCCTAATCGAACTTTTAAAAAGTCGATATGGTCTAAATTTTGATGATGTTGTATTTTACGAGCCAATGACTCAATACCGTTATCAATGATTTGCACTTTGTTTCCTCCTTAGTCCACATTATAAATGATAACCTGTCGTAAAAGTGGCTTTTTGCCTAACTGTTCGGTTTCAGTGCCTAAGTGTCGAAAATCTGTTAACAAAGTCATTTTAACATAAAAGTTTAACAGTTAAGAACTCAAAACAATAAAGTAGGCAATAATTAACAAAAGCTTAAAAATTCATGTTGTAATATAGCCATAAACATTTTAGTCATAGCCAATACACACATCGTCAAACACGAGTGATGAGAGCAACGATGACTACAATGTGATTAAAGCTTAATGTTGTATTCTTCGCTCATAATACACATTAAAGTTAGTGTCATTCATGATTATTTGTAAGACATTTTAAATAGGAGGTGGCAATAATGGTAGCAGATATCGTAGGTACTATCGTAGAATTTGTAAAACTTATTGCTGAAACTGTTAAAAAATTTACTAAGTAATCTGAGGATTTGTTGCTGATAGGCACTCATTATTACGGCAATATGAAATTCCCAAGGTTTGATATTGCTAACGAGTCTATCTCATAATGAAGCATCAGCGTATTCTCTATATTTCAAACTTCCCCAACCATACCATGTTAAAACTGTGGTAATATTTGAAATTCATTACATTCCCTTAATACGAACGAAAGCAGACAAGTCTCTCCCAAGCTTGTCTGCTTTTTTTAAAGGTGGTGTTAGTTTTGTCTAGAAAAAGAAAGTGCTACCTTATACTCATGATTGTGACTGGACTAGCTTATTGTATATTAATTGAAATAACTGGGAATAATAATTTTATGACCCGAACTTTTCGCATCATACCATTTGCCTTTTTTGTACTGTTTATATTTGGGGCAGATGAAAAGTCATGACCCTTGCTGAGATGGGACAAAAACTAAAATTTTGAATCAGATACGTCAACCTACTTTTTAGCATAGCGATATACATCGGGACGCATATTTTCAAATACTGGAATCGCTTGGCGTTGTGCATCAGCTTTGGATAAATCGAGAGTGACTGTATGCACAGCTTCATGTTCATCTGCTTCAACGATAATATCGCCATTTGGATCAATAACCATTGAATGACCGGCATACGTTGTCTTACCATCAGAGCCACAACTATTAACGGCAACAACGAACATATTATTTTCAATTGCGCGAGCTTGTAACAGTTGGCGCCAATGATTCAATCGCACGTCAGGCCATTGCGCAACGTAAAAAATGACTTTTGCACCTTCTGCGGCAGGGTAACGTGATAATTCTGGAAAACGTAAGTCGTAACAAATGATTTGTGAAGCAGTCGTGCCATCTGATAAAGTAAAGGTATGTGGTACATTATTGCCAGCAGTCAAATACAGTGGTTCATCCAACATTGGCACAAGGTGTATTTTATTGTAATCGTAAAGTAATGCACCGTCACGACTTACTGTAAGTGCTGTATTGTAAAGCCCGTCTGCTTGATGATTAGCGACGGAGCCAGCAACGATGTCGACATGATAGTGCGTTGCGAGTTGTTGGAGAAATGGGAGTGTACGCGCGAGATCGGTGTCTGCTTTTTGTTGAAGTTCAGCTAAAGCATAACCGTTATTCCACATTTCCGGTAGCACGACGACGTCAGTATCTGAATCGACGGACGTTTCAAATAGTGTGCGTATTTTTTGTTCATTTTGTGCGACTTGACCGGGTGTGATATTGAATTGTAGTAATTGAACTTTCATTGTAAACACTCCTATCGATAACTTATAAAAAGAGTTTACTAAATAATCGGACAATTATCAAAGCATGCACGATATAATGCTGTGAGTTATCCAGTTTATTAATAACGGTAGTCTTGGCGTTAAAAAACACTTATAATATGATAGGAAATTGGACGTGAGACAGGAATCACATTTTACTAAAAAGATTCTGTTGTCTCACCATGGCAAGGCTAACTAAGTGTGAAAAAGCATATTTTCATATTATTCAGCGGCTGCCATCTATTTAAATATTCAAACTTAAGTTGAATGTTTATATGAATGTCCCAACCATATTTCTTAATTTTGAAAGGACTGTTTATAATGTCCCAACATTTTCTAAAAAAATATATTGTAGCGAGTATGACCTCGTTCATGATGATAGGTGCAGTCCATGCGACAGTACAAGCGGAAGAAACAGAAGTTAATGATACACCAGATGTACAATCTGATGAATCATCTGATACGACAACAGAGCAATCGGAATCGGCTCCAGCTGAACCCAATATTGATATTGGAGAAGGTAGTGAGCCGCCACAGTCTGAAGGTACACAAAATGATGAGACAGAACCGGATGAGGTAGAGACTGAACAACAATCATCAGTTGAAGTAGTTGATCCAGCAGGAAATGATACAACGGAACAAACGAAGCCACCAGCCGAAGTTGAACCGACACCACCTACACAAACGCAAGGTAATAAAAATGAGAAACCTGCCAGTGGTACGTCATCGTCTGACTCGCTAATACATGGAGGCGGAGCGAACACATCAGCTCCAGCAACACAGTATCCTAATGGCGGAACAACGCATCCGAATCATTCATTATTGACGTCACCAGCGGCTGCACATTTGAATAGTGGCTTTAAGTATAATCCGTTGGCGCTGGAACGTTTTGAACAAATATCTGCAAAAGGGAATGTAAGTGTTTCGGCGCTACAGAGCCTAGAACAGAAAGCGACATTTAAAAATAACTTGTTTTTGAATCGTGTGCAACAAGACTCAGATTATTTTCGTTTTCAAGCGTTTAGTCCTTTAGCAACGCGTGCGTATTACAAAAATCTGGATAAACAGGTATTAGGATTGATTTCAGGAGACGTTGGGACGATGCCGGATTTAAAGAAGAAAGCGAATAAGGCTGTGGCATCTCGCCAACAGGAAGATAAAGAGCAACAAATTGAACAGGAACAGACCCATATGGTAACAGGTCACGTACAGCGAGATAAAGATCAGAATGAGACATCGAAAAATAGTTTCTATAAATGGTTAATTTGTGCATTGGTTGCATTACTACTCGCAGGGGCGTTATATCGATTAGTTAATAGAAGAGAAGGGTAACGATGAATCAAGAAGAACGACAATCATTATACGAATTGTGCGCGTTCTGCTTTTTTTACACATAGACTTGCATGGGGAGAAGCAACGAAATCTTAAAAAATATGATTCCTGTACTACACTCAACTTTTAAAAATTTGTTTAAATAACTACTTTGTTCGATAATTTTCAGAAAAATAAAACGAAAATGCTTGACAAATATTGTGAAATTAATCACAATGTAAGTGTAAAGAAGAAACAGCCTTGAAAATATCAACTAATGGAGGTTATTAATATGAAAGCAGTTGTTGTAAACCAAGAAAGTAATGGGGTAGAAGTTGTAGAACATGAAATGCCGACAATCGGACACGGTGAAGCACTTGTAAAAGTTGACTGTTGTGGTGTATGTCACACAGATTTACACGTGGCACACGGTGATTTTGGTGAAGTGCCTGGTCGTATTTTAGGACATGAAGGTATCGGTATTGTTGAAGAAATCGGTGAAGGTGTGACATCGCTTAAAGTTGGCGATCGCGTATCTATCGCTTGGTTCTTTGAAGGTTGCGGACATTGTGAATACTGTACAACTGGTCGTGAAACATTATGCCGTAGCGTTAAAAATGCAGGATACAGTGTTGACGGTGGTATGAGTGAATATGCGGTAGTTACTGCTGACTATGCGGTTAAAGTACCAGACGGTTTAGACTCTGCACAAGCATCATCTATTACATGTGCAGGTGTCACAACATATAAAGCAATTAAAGAAGCAGGCGCAGCACCTGGACAATGGATTGCGGTATACGGTGCAGGTGGTCTTGGAAACTTAGCCGTTCAATACGCGAAAAAAGTATTCAACGCACATGTTGTTGCAATTGATATTAACAATGACAAGCTTGAATTAGCAAAAGAAGTAGGCGCTGACCTCATCGTTAATGGTAAAGAAGTAGAAGACGTAGGTGCTTACATTCAAGAAAAAACTGGCGGTTGTCACGGTGTTGTTGTAACTGCAGTTTCTAAAGTGGCATTCAACCAAGCAATCGACAGTGTGCGTGCAGGTGGAACAGTTGTAGCGGTAGGTTTACCATCAGAATACATGGACTTAAGTATCGTTAAAACAGTACTTGACGGTATCCGTGTTGTAGGTTCTCTTGTAGGTACACGTAAAGACTTAGAAGAAGCATTTGCATTTGGTGCACAAGGTTTAGTCGTACCAGTTGTTGAAAAAGTATCTGTAGACGAAGCACCAGAAGTATTCGAACAAATGGAAAAAGGTACAATTCAAGGTCGTAAAGTACTCGATTTCTCAAAATAATCAGTTGATATAAACAAAGGACTTAGCTCTGACGATTCAGAACTAGGTCCTTTTTCAGTGTATTTAAATACAGAACATAATGAATTGTGCTTGTTCTATCGCTTTTTGCATCACATCTTCAGGAATTGAGAATTGGATAAGTGCCACGAGCGCATTTTGTGTCATATGAATCCCAATTGCAACGCTGAGACGCTTCGTATAAATATAAAACGCTGAGAAAATCACACCCATCACAAAGTACACAATAAAGTGTGTGAAGTCCATATGTGCAACAGCGAAAATTGCCGAACTAACCGTTGTCGCAATCGTGAATTTAACGGCTTTGTGTGCGTTAAGTGCATTGTAAATACCACCGAATAAAACTTTGCGGAAAACAAACTCCTCGAGTAGCGGGCCGACAACCGCGATAATTAAGATTAGTACGGGCATTTGACGTGCAATACGCATAATACGCATCGTGTTTTCACTCGCTGGACTTGTGCCAAATAGATATGTAGTTAATAAGTTCGTAATAATTTGTGCGATAAACACAATGACCAAGCCGACTAAAATCCATACAATGATATAACGCTTTTGTTCTTTCGGTTGCAATTCAAAACGATACGGATTTTTAATAAAAGGTTGCATGATTAAAATGAGTATCGCCGCAATAATAAATGTAACGACTTGAATATATGTGACTTGTTGTAGTTGTTCGTTAGCCGTCTGTCCATTAATCCAACCAGCCATAAAGGCAATTTTAGGTGAAAACAAAGCAGCTAAATAGAAAACAACGGTTAAAATCGAAATAATGATTCGATTCATCGGTATGTAACCTCCTTTCACTCCACAACCATTCTATAGGATTCTCAGCCATTCAACAAACATAAAAAGCTTTCTACTTGATATTTTGACCAAATTTGATTATTATTGGACTTGTATTAGCACTTGATGTGTATAAGTGCTAAATCGCGCGTGACTATAAGGAGGCACAATAAAATGTTAAAACCATTAGGAAGCCGTATTGTAATAGAGAAGAAAGAACAAGAACAAACAACGAAAAGTGGTATTGTCTTAACGGACTCAGCAAAAGAAAGTTCAAATGAAGGTGAAGTTGTTGCAGTAGGTCCTGGTCGTTTATTAGACAACGGACAACGTGTAACACCAGAAGTACAAGTGGGAGACCGCGTCGTGTTTCAACAGTATGGTGGCACGGAAGTCAAACGCAATGACAAGAAGTACCTTGTATTAGACGCTGAAGAAGTATTGGCAATTATTGAAGAATAAAAACGATAGCAAGACAAGACTTACAATAAAATGGAGTGAAAATACATGGCGAAAGAACTTAAATTTTCAGAAGATGCACGCCAATCAATGTTACGTGGCGTTGATAAATTAGCAAATGCTGTAAAAGTGACAATCGGTCCAAAAGGGCGCAATGTCGTGTTAGATAAAGAATTTGGCGCACCATTAATTACTAATGACGGTGTAACGATTGCCAAAGAAATTGAACTTGAAGATCCATATGAAAACATGGGTGCCAAACTCGTTCAAGAAGTCGCAAACAAAACAAATGAAATTGCCGGTGACGGTACAACAACTGCAACGGTGCTTGCACAAGCAATGATTCAGGAAGGTCTTAAAAATGTAACAAGCGGTGCGAACCCAGTTGGTATCCGTCAAGGTATCGACAAAGCAGTCGCAGTCGCAGTGGAAGCCTTACACAACATTTCTCAAAAAGTTGAAAATAAAGAAGAGATTGCGCAAGTTGGTGCAATTTCTGCAGCGAATGAAGAAGTCGGTCGTTACATTTCAGAAGCGATGGAAAAAGTGGGCAACGACGGGGTTATTTCAATTGAAGAATCAAACGGCTTCAACACAGAACTTGACGTAGTTGAAGGGATGCAATTTGACCGTGGTTACCAATCACCATACATGGTAACAGATTCTGATAAAATGATTGCAGAATTAGAAAATCCATACATTTTAATTACAGATAAAAAAATCTCATCATTCCAAGACATCTTACCGTTATTGGAACAAATCGTCCAATCAAGTCGCCCAATCTTAATCGTAGCTGACGAAGTAGAAGGCGATGCATTAACGAACCTTGTGTTAAACCGCATGCGTGGTACATTCACAGCAGTCGCAGTGAAAGCACCAGGATTTGGCGATCGTCGTAAAGCAATGTTAGAAGACTTAGCGATTTTAACAGGTGCACAAGTAATCACAGACGATCTTGGTTTAGACTTGAAAGAAACATCAATCGATATGTTAGGTACAGCAAGCAAAGTTGAAGTAACGAAAGATAATACAACTGTTGTAGACGGTAACGGTGACCCAACGAACATCGATGCGCGTGTGAACCAAATCAAATCACAAATCGATGAAACAGATTCAGACTTCGACCGTGAAAAACTACAAGAACGCCTTGCGAAACTAGCAGGTGGTGTCGCAGTGATTAAAGTCGGTGCTGCAACTGAAACAGAATTAAAAGAACGTAAATTACGTATTGAAGACGCACTGAACTCAACACGTGCTGCCGTTGAAGAAGGTATCGTTGCAGGTGGCGGTACAGCGTTGATGAATATTTATAAAGAAATTGAAGCGATTGAAGCAGAAGGTGACATGGCAACAGGTAAGAACATCGTGTTGAAAGCCTTACAAGCACCGGTACGTCAAATCGCTGAAAACGCGGGCTTAGAAGGTTCTGTCATTGTTGAACAAATGAAGAACGCAGAGCCAGGTATTGGTTACAACGCTGCCACAGACGAATGGGTAAACATGTTAGATGCAGGTATCGTTGACCCAACGAAAGTAACACGTTCAGCATTACAACATGCCGCAAGTGTTGCCGCAATGTTCTTAACAACAGAGGCGGTAGTGGCGAATATTCCTGAAGACAAAGGCAACGACATGCCACCAATGGGCGGAATGCCTGGCATGATGTAGTCTGAGGCAGGACGATAAATAAGTGAATAACAAGGTTGAAACGACTTTCCATTGCACATCGTTGTGGTGGAAGGTCATTTTTTATGTTATTAAAATTTCAAGAAATCCCTTTCATGTGAGAACTCATTTTGCTAATATTTAGATTATAAAAAAGGGCTAATGGGAGGATGAAAATGACTGAATATTTACTATTATTAGGTGCTGAGCAGTTTTTACGCGAAAGGTCTTATGCAGGGGGTAAAGCAGTTGGAGATTTTCAAGTATGGACAGCCATTAAAAATGCGAAGTACAACTACAACGCGTATTTTGATTTTTGTTTAGATGCGGACCCATTAAATTATGAGGCGTTAAAACAACAAATTGATTTGTATCAATCGGAGGGCTATACATTGAAAGCGGTGGTACCTTTGAATGATTGGACTTTGAAGGTCGCAAATCAATTGAATGCAACGTATGGATTACCATATTTAAAAGAAGAAGTCGTGGAAGCGTGTCGTAATAAGTATGAAATGAAGCAACTTTTCCAACAACATGGTGTTTCAACGGCTAAGTCTAAGAAGTTTAGTAGTCTCGAGCAATTAAAAGCATTAGTAAATGAATATACATTTCCAGTCATTATTAAACCGGTTGATTTTGGCGGTAGTGGAGGCGTCTATTTAGCGAATAATTTAGAAGAATGTCTGGATGCCTATGCACAATCTCAAAAAGTGATGGCACAATACGCAGATGCGTTTAAAGTGTCAAAAAATGAATTTTTGATTGAATCTTACATAGAAAGTGATGATGAAGTCTCTGTTGAAGTGTTATGTGGCGAAGACTTTCAACAAGTTATCACTGTAACCGAAAAATACTTATCACCCAAACCATGGTTTACAGAAATGGGTCATGTTGTACCAAGTCATCGCTATCAAGATAGCCAGTTAAACCAATTAGCAATAGATGCTTGTAAGGCATTAGGGATTGACCGTGGTGTTGCCCACGTTGAAATTAAAGTGAAAGGGCATGAATTATATGTGATTGAAGCGGCTGCAAGACCTGGTGGCGATGCGATTATGGATTTGATTGAGTCGTCATATGGTATTAACCCGTATCAACTGCATACAATGATGTATCTTGATAACGAAATACAACCCAACTTTGATTTTACACCAACACAAACATCAGCCATCGCATTCTTAAAGGCGCCGATGGGTGAAATAAAACAGATTAATTATCCGGATATTTCTACAGATAAGGAGATTGTACGCGTGAATCTTCTAAAAAAAGTAGGGGATGTTGCGGGTAATCCTGAAAACTGGAGTAGTAGAGAAGGTTTAGTACAATTTACGTTTTCACAACTGCCGACAACTAAAATAGATCGCCATATTGAAAAGAGTCAGCAATTAGCTGAACAAATTTTTGATTATGGTGCAGCGTCACATGAATAGATATTTACTCATTACAGCTCTGTATCGCTTTATCTGTGGTGGACTTATTTTAATTATCAACTGGGAATTGGCAGACCCTAAGTCAGCAACGGATTTGGCGATTGCGACAGTGTTATCATTTGTACCAGCTATTTTCACACCAATTATTATCAATACAATATTCAAAAATGCGTCGGGTAGTTCATTAACGAAATATGCCATTTTATTAATATTTGTGCTCGTATTCGTAATGTCTTTTCTCTATACCGAAACGCCATTATTAATTCTGTGTAACTTTATTTTATGGATTATCTTCTTCGTTTTGGAAACGAGTTTTGAATTTTGGTTTTCTGAACTTGTTGAAGGTAAAGATGAAGCCTTCATTAATAAATACAGTTCGTTATCTATGACTGTGAACCAAGTTGCTTTGATGATTGGACCACTGTTTATTACGTTACTGACAGAATTTCTTGAGCTACATATTATTTTTGTAATATATAGCATGATGTATTTATTGATTTTCTTTATGACAAAAGCGGTTAAAAATTCAAAAGTGAACGAAGAAACACAGGCAGTAAAGTCAGAGTCAGTTAAGATGATTCATTACGTTATCAGCATGTTGATGTGGCCAATACTCGGTACAATTAACTTTATGTTACCCATCTACACGTCTTATCAGCATCGCAAAATATATGAAGTTGCCTTTTTAGATAGTATGTTAGGCATTGGAATGGCAGTCATTGGCATTTTATTAAGTAAATATTTAGCACAAAAATGGTCGCTAGTCTTTCTTGTTACAAGTGTGATGGTTCCAGTAATATGGTATATGCTTGAGGACTTCCTAATCGTACGACTGATACTCATGTTATTATTTGGGATTGCGTTTGGTGGTGCACGTATTCTATTTAGAAAAATCATTGTCGTTGAATATGCGAGTCATACCGTTAAGAAAATCTATTCAATTGGGAATGCGATTGGTTTACCGGTGCTCGCTATCAGTATTTACCTCGGCATTATCGACTTAGGTTATGTGTGGTTAGCGCCATTCTTATTATTAATTATTTTGTTAGCATTGCTTAATATGAATGACAAAAACTTAAAAGTACAATAATAAAAGGACCCCCAACAATCCATAACGGAAGGTTGAGGGTCTTTCTCTATTAAGAACGATATTGGTCGTAATCGCCTGCGAATAAGCTGTTAATAAAATCGATCGTTTCAGCTGTCGCATGATTGTTATCCAACATTTCTTTTAACGTCTCTTTTGTATGATCAAAGAAACGCACAGGTGCATATTGTCCGCGTTTAATCATATTTGTATAGCGATTTAAAAAGATCGTCAGTAATGTCACTTTACGTGAATGTGGAATCTGTGGGTGTTTCATAATAAAGTCATACACGGCGATAAAGATTTTTACAGCATCTCTCGGTGGTGTTTTTGAATGATGTGTCAATGCGACTTCATCTTGTTGCTCATAGAAGTAATAGTTTTTCTCGTTACCAAGTACGGTAATGCCATTGACGACACTGTATGCCTGCATTAAGAACCAGTTATCTTCACGCACTTTGATGCCTTCAGGGAAACGGATATGATTCTCTTCTATAATATCGCGTTTAATTAACTTACTAATGACATTTAAAGTATTGAAGAGTTTCGTATTTTCAAATTGTAAGTTCCCAATCGTTTGAGGGAATGAGAAAGCTGAACGACTAATCGGTCTTGTGCTGTTTTCGCCTCTAAAGTACGGTAAGCAGATCATTTCATCTTGATATTCATCCGCAGCCGCTAATGCATCTGTTAATGAATGCTCGGTAATGTAGTCATCAGAATCAATGAATAACACCCATTCGCCTGTCGCAACGTCTAACGCTTTATTTCTTGGTACAGACGCACCGCCAGAATTTTTCTCACTTTCAAGAATGATTAAATGGGGGATTTTGTTAATAAATGATTTTACAACATTCAATGAATCGTCAGTTGAACGGTCATCTGAAACAATGACTTCAACTTGATTGAGATCAAATGTTTGATGTTGAATTTTTTCTAATAAACGCCCGATTGTGTGTTGGCGATTGTACAATGGAATAATAATAGATACTTTTTTACTCATAGGTCACCTTATTTGATTTACATAATTTTGAATTGCGCTATTCAACTATGGATTACAATGTTTTTCTGTATAGAAATCGACTTGAATACACTAACAACTAACTTGATATTAGCATAGATTTACACT
>NZ_PPRF01000034.1 GCF_002902145.1 Staphylococcus rostri
AACGTCAGAGGTGCAAGCACCTCGTCTGTTCGCTCGACTTGCATGTATTAGGCACGCCGCCAGCGTTCATCCTGAGCCAGGATCAAACTCTCCACAAAAGAAGTAAGCTTGATTAGCTCGTTTGATTGTTTAAGTCAATCACTCTTGAAAGTACTACTCTGAGTACTCAATTTATCGGAATTAACGTTGACATATTGTCATTCAGTTTTCAATGTTCATTATAAAAGTTAATGGAGCGGGTGATGGGAATCGAACCCACAACATCAGCTTGGAAGGCTGAGGTTTTCCCATTAAACTACACCCGCATGTAGTATTAGTAGAATGTTTTAATTTGTTGATGCGGCCGAGAGGACTTGAACCTCCACGGGATTTCTCCCACTAGGCCCTCAACCTAGCGCGTCTGCCATTCCGCCACGACCGCTTGGTAATTTAAAACATCATTATTTTTCAGAACGATATTCATTATATCAGGCGCGATATTTCATGTCAACACTTTTTTAACATTAATTTAATGTTTGTAATCTGTTGTTAACATATTATTTTCGCAACGTACTTAACTATATCATGTCAGCAATTCAAAGTCAACATTTAATTTCTAAATTGTTAACTTGTTTTTGTCGACTTTTGTAATTATATAGAACGATAACTTCAAAGTCAACTATAAATATCAATTAAATTTAAAAAGGTGACATACTCATATATGCTAGCTACTCTCCCCTAGATTCGTCTCACATTATAACTAGACGTATTTTATCCTGTAGACAATTATAAAACGGCTTGATGTTAAAAAGTATGTCGGGCAATAACTGATGAACAATGAAGATAAGCGTTATTATTTTTCTCCAGTAACCTAATCTCACTATCTCAATTAAAATTGTATATACACTAAAATGTTTATAGCAACAAACACAATTAGATACTATCAAATATAAAGGAACATCATTAAAGCTATGCCAATTTTTAAAAAGTTTTTCTACAGCACTTCTAATACATATTGTTCATTCAATAATATGAGCTTTATCCCTCATTTTCCACAATAATACTAACCCTCCGCCTATCAGACTGAACACCCAAAGCAAATAAGACTGGGGTGAGACACAATAAATTTAAGTGCTGGGAAGCCGATAAACGGTGTCCCAAAAGCAGGATTTGAGCAGAACTGCCACGATTTCGTCAAAATTTGAAAAGCAATTTTGCTCATCGTTCGGTTCTGCTCAAATCCTAAACGCTTTTGTCCCAACCTCGCCCTATCATTATTGCTTCGTTATTTCTTTCAATCTTCCGCCACATTTACCGCAGCGCATACGAGATGTATTCACTTTTCGAATGCGCATGTATTCCGTGTGACACTTTGTACATACATAAATATAGTTAGCACGTGATGCGTAGCTTTCAATTGGAGCACAAAATCGTGGTGCCCCTACACGTTTGCTTAATGCTTTAAAGTCTGCATCTCGATGTTGATAACCTTTCTTATCCAGATGTAGAAAATAATGACACAACTCGTGCTTAATAATATCAATTAGCGCTGCTTCTCCAAACGCCTCATATTGTTTCGGATTCACTTCTATATCATGACTTCCTAACAAGTAGCGTCCGCCAGTTGTACGCAAGCGACGGTTAAAATATGCATGATGCTTAAATGTTCTCCCAAAGTCATCACGCGCAATGGCTTCTACCAATGCTTGTAACGCGTCATTATTCATGTGGATTAACCATCGTCAATGCGACTTTTTGTTTTTGTTCATCGATACCATCAATCCATACATCGACAATGTCGCCTACGTTCACTTTATCCATCGGGTGTTTTACAAATTGCTTAGACATTTTTGAAATGTGTACAAGTCCATCTTGTTTCACACCAATGTCGACAAACGCACCAAAGTCAACAACATTACGGACTGTTCCTGTTAACTTCATACCTTCACGCAAGTCTTCAATAGATAAGACATCCGACTTCAGTTGTGGCGTTTCGTAGTCATCACGTGGGTCTCTATTTGGTGCAATCAGTGATTTTACAATATCTTCAAGTGTTGGCACGCCAATATTTAACTTTTCAGCATGCTGTGCAATATTTAAATTTTCTAATGCACTTTTTAAGTTTTCAGTACCAATGTCTGACACTGTCATATGAACTGCTTCAAGTAATGCGTGTGTCGCTTCATAACTTTCGGGGTGAATGGCTGTATTATCTAGTGGATCTGTACCATCGACAATACGTAAGAAACCGATACATTGTTCAAATGTTTTAGCCCCTAATCGTTTCACTTTTTTAATTTGTTGATGTTTCGTGAATGGACCATTTTCTTCACGATGTGCAACGATATTATCTGCAATTTGTTTCGATAAGCCAGCGACGTGTTGTAAAAGTGTACGTGATGCCGTATTAATATCAACACCTACTTGGTTAACTGCTGTTTCAACGACAAAATCTAATGCGTCAGACAATGCTTTTTGATTTACGTCATGTTGATACTGACCGACGCCAATTGATTTTGGATCAATCTTAACTAATTCACTTAATGGGTCTTGGATGCGTCGTCCAATCGAAACTGCACTGCGTTCCTCTACTTGAAAGTCTGGAAATTCATGTCGCGCGATTTCTGAGGCTGAATAAACAGATGCGCCCGCTTCATTCACAATGACATATTGAATATTTAAATTATGTGTTTGAATCATATTGGCAACGAATTGTTCTGTTTCACGGCTTGCTGTTCCGTTCCCTATCGCAACTAGGTCTACATCATAATCTTTAACCATGGCTAAAAATGTTGCTTCTGCTGCTTTTGTTTTTGACACAGGTGGATGTGGGTACATCACCGACTTTGCGACAAATGTCCCATACGGATTAATGACCGCAAGTTTACATCCTGTACGAAAGGCAGGGTCCACACCTAAAATTTGTTTCCCTTTTAACGGTTGTTGCAATAACAAGTTTTTCAGGTTCTCACTGAAAACATCAATCGCTTGTGTTTCTGCTCGCTCTGTTAAATCACTGCGTATCTCACGCTCAATTGATGGAAAAATTAGGCGTTTCATCGCATCTTCAATTGCCGCAACAACGATGTCTGACAACGCATGCGTCCCTTTCACTTCAACACGTTGCACAATTTGAGATAATTTTGCTTTATCCGCTTCAACTTTTACAGATAAGATTTTCTCTTTTTCACCACGATTCATTGCCAAAATTCGATGATTCGCAGCTCTTTTAATCGGTTCACTGTAGTCGTAGTACATCGCAAAGACAGCTTTTTCATCTTCTGCTTTTTTCTTTTTCTGTGTTACAAGTGAACCTGTATGCCATACTTCTCGCAAAATCTGTTTTCGATATTGTGGATGGTCTGCAATGATTTCGGCAATAATGTCTTGTGCCCCTGCAATCGCCGCTTCAACTGTCGGTACTTCATCTGTGATATAGCTTTTTGCTTTCGCCTCAAGTTCACCAGGTGACTTCTGTACCATTATCCATTGTGCAAGCGGCTCTAATCCTTTTCTTTTGGCTTCCGTCGCACGTGTTTTTTTCTTTTGTTTGTACGGACGATATAAGTCTTCCACACGTTGTAATTTGGTCTGTGCTAAAATATCACGTTTCAATTCTGGCGTTAATAACCCTTGTTGCTCAATCGCATGAATAATTTCTTCTTTACGCTTTTGTAAGTTTTCCATATATTGATAGCGATCTTCAATTTGTTTAATCGCTACTTCATCAAGACCGCCCGTTGCTTCTTTTCGATAACGTGCAATAAATGGTACGGTATTCTTCTCTTGCAATAATGCCAATACTGCTTCAATTTGTTTCACTGAATATTGATATTCTTTATGTATCGCTTGGACAAGTGTATCTGCTGTCATCTCTGTCACTGCCTTTCTTCTATACTCATTAAATCCTTAGTATCGCAATCGTAAAAATGAGCACAATACGTTCTATCCAATTGGTAAAAGGTATTGTGCTTTGCTTTTTGTTTTCATTTTTTCAATTATTGCTTTGCTGCTTGCTGTAATTTCTTAATAGCTGTTCGTTGCAAACGTGAAACATGCATTTGACTCAAGCCGACACGTTCACCTGTTTCTTTTTGGCTTAACCCTTCAATAAAGGTACATTGTATAATTTCTCGTTCCCGCTCAGATAAGATAGGTAAAATACGTTCCAAAATAATACGTTGTTCGGTTAAGTCATAATTTTCATCTTGGCTGCCCATCACATCTAATAAAGTAACGGTAGAACCATCCTTATCTGCTTCTATCGAATGATCCACACTTAACGCATGGTAGCTTTGGCCCATCTCCATCGCTTCCAATACTTCTTCATCAGACACTTCCAAGCGATCCGCAATTTCACGTATCGATGGTGAGCGCTCAAGTTCGTTCGTCAGTTCATCGATTGCCTTTTTAATACGTGGACCAATTTCCTTGATGCGTCTTGGCACATGTACACTCCACGTTTTATCACGCAAGTAACGCTTAATCTCACCAATCACTGTTGGCACTAAAAAGGCTTCAAACTTACGATCAAATGATAAATCAAAGCGGTTAATCGCACCTATTAAACCAACCATCCCCACTTGCACAAGATCTTCATGATGTGACTGCCCTTTTGAATACTTATAGGCCAGCGACTCAATCAAGTTTTCATAATGAGTCACCAATTTTTCTTGTGCTTCTACATCTTCATTTTGTTGGTGCGCTAAAATCCACGCATTGATTTGTTCAGGCGAAACATTATTCACTGAGTTCGATGCTTTCGTCATGTTTTTGCACCTGCTCTTTTTTGATATACTTCGTCATACTGATTGTAACGCCCGTTTCTTTGCTCACTGTTACATCATCCATCAATGCTTCAATCAGGAATAAACCGAGCCCACCTTCGCGAAGAAAATCAATATTTTCATCGTTTTGGTAAGGACCTAACTGTTGTTTTGTTTCATGATAATTAAAGCTATCCCCTTGATCAGATACAACGATTTTAATATGTGTCTCATGTACTTCAAAGACGATTGTAATGTAGCCTTTCTCGTCTTGATTTTTATACGCATGTTTGACAGCATTCGTTACTGCTTCACTTACCGCAATTTTCGCATCTTCAATATCGTTATAAGAAGCATTTGCACGATTGAATACACCTGATAATGTCAGACGAATTAAACTGACATACTCGGGTTCTGCAGGTAACCTCATCTCGATAACATCTTGTTCATATGGCATGTTATTCGACCTCCGTTCCTTGATTCACATGCATTAAATCATCTAATCCTGTAATATCAAATAAACGCTTGATGCGATCATTGACACCTAAGATATAGAGCGCCTTGTCATGCTGATTCAGTGCTTTGAGTGTCCCAACAAACAAACCTAAACCCGTTGAATCCATGTATGTTAAATCCGTTAAATTCACATGGATGTCATGTGTCCCCTCTTGACGCATTGACAATAATACCGCTTCTAATTCCGGTACTGTCGCAACGTCTAGTTCACCAGCTACAGTTACCTCGTAATAATCATCGTGTGTTTCCGTTTCTATATTAAGGTTCATTGTTTCATACACTCCTAAAATAGTCTCTATTAATCATTTTTTACCCTAATTTTGTACATCATAATCTTTTATAATGTATTATTGGGCTCTTTTAATAATCAAAATGGTTAAATCATCTCGTTTACTTGTCTCCTGTAAACGTAAAAGTGATTCGTACAGTAATTGAACAATATCTTGAGGATGCATCTCTTTATATTGAAGAATGAAATTTAAGAGATAATTCTTGTCAATAAAGCGTCCCGATTCATCTCTAATCTCCGTTACACCATCTGTAAAAATAATAATCATATCATTCAATTCTATTTTGATTTCTTGTTGTTCGTATCGGATGTTGGGACTCACACCCAACACGCGACCGCGCACGTTAATCTCTTCAAATGTATCTGAAGCCGCTCTAAAAATATAGCCTGGCTCGTGTCCCGCTGAGCTGCAATATAAAATGTGATTGAGATCTTCATACAAACCGTAAAACATCGTCACAAACATATTTTGGTTGACGTTTTTTTCTACAACTCGATTCAGACGTTTCAAACCATCATTCGGCAATTGTGAATGACCGTATGAGTCCATGCCGAACTTAATCATACTCATCGCAAGTGCGGCTGGAATCCCTTTACCGATGACATCTGCCACCGCAAAGCTCATCGTACCGTCTTTATGATCAATCAAGTTGAAATAATCGCCACTCACACGTTGGGCGGCAACGGAAATAACCCCAATTTGAATGCTGTCAAACTGTGGGATATCTGTTTTTAACATTGTTTGTTGCAGGCTTGCTGCAAGCCCCATTTCTTTATCGTGTACTTCCATGCGGTCTACTAAACGCTTGTAGTCTGAATAGTTATAGCCAAAGCTTTGAATCACGACTTCTAGCACATCTAAACTATCCATGACATCTTGTTGACTGAATGTGCGTTGTTCGAAATAAGTTTTATGAACATTGACAATTGCTTCAGGTGTTATACTTTCTTCAGGTAAATTACTGGCAAATGTACGTGCTTTTTCTAATACTTCTTCTCTGTTACTATTCTGTAAAAAAAGGTCGATCAATTCAAAATAGTAATCTTTCTTTGATTGCGCCAATGTCAGTACTCCTTTTTCCAATCTTATTTCTGTTAAACATATAAAAAGTGGGCGTGAAACCTCATTAAGTACAAAGATTTCATCGTCCACTTTCATAAGGATACGCTGATGCCAATAACTTAAAACACAACCGTGCTTCAGTCATCTATCATTATCCTAAAACGCCAATGTAATAAAATGATAACAAGTCATTCTCCGTACACTACGAATTATCTAGTTGATGTCCTATCGCTTAATCAATGCGGCATTCATCCACGTGGTGTTATCGCGATTGATTGACGTGGAGCCCTAAGCTAATGCCTAATGCGTTATTCACTTCTTTCATCTTTTCATCTGATAAAAAAGTTAATTTTTCTTTTAAGCGTTTTTTATCCACTGTTCGTATTTGTTCCAACAAGATGACTGAATCTTTATCAAGCTTATACTTCTGTTTCCCTATTTCTACATGCGTTGGTATTTTCGCCTTATTAATACGCCCGGTAATTGCTGCTACGATAACAGTTGGACTATATTTGTTACCAGTATCATTTTGAATGATAACGACGGGTCTAACTCCCCCTTGTTCAGAACCCTGCACTGGCGATAAATCAGCTAAATAAACATCTCCGCGCTTCATCTAGTCGTCCTGATGCTTTGAGAGTAAGTGCGTTTCATTACAATCGCATGCCTCACACTCTACGGAATATGCTTCTGTGGCTAGGGAGAGATTCAGGTCTGCCATTTGGGCGTAACCTTCTTTTAATGACTGCTCTAAATTTTTAAATCGTGCTTGATTGAATACTGACATACTAGACCCTCCATATCAATTCAACTCATCTCTAAAAATCGAAGTTAATCACTCACAATAATAGCAAAAAATATCCAAAATCACCATATTATTTTAACAATTCATTTGACACGTCCACGTGATCTTCGGTTGTGTAAACACGTGGAAGTCGTCTACCAAAGTTACAAAGCACTTCGTAATTAATCGTCCCTTGCTTTTCAGCTAATGCTTCTACAGATTGTGGTGTATGCGCACGTGCCTCCATCACAATGACTTTGTCGCCTTGTTTCACATATGCCGGCACGCGAATCGCTGTCTGGTCCATGCTGACACGTCCTACAACTTCACATTGATTCCCATTCACATTCATTGTCGCCCCTTGCATACTACGTAAATAGCCATCCGCATAACCGATTGGTAATAACGCAATATGCATACGTTCAGAAGCAGTGAATGTTTCACCATATCCAATCGATTCGCCCGCTTCCAATTGTTTCACCTGTGTCACAGTCGTTTCAACAGAAGCCGCTGGTGTAAGACGCGCCGTTTCTTTCTCTTCAATAAACGGACTTGGATAATAACCATACATCGCAATGCCCGGTCTGCAAGCATTACAAATTTCAGGATTAAAACGCAATGTACCTGCTGAATTTTGAATATGCACATACGCTGGACGCTCAGTACTTTCTACAATGTCCTCAAAGCGTTGATACTGTTGTTGTGCAGAATCATTTTCTTCATCCGCCGATGCAAAATGTGAAAATACCCCTTCAAAAATCAACTGATCATATTGTTCGATTAACGCGATAATATCACGATATGTGTCGCTATCCTTAATACCTAAACGGTTCATACCAGTATCCAACTTAATGTGTAACCATAGCGACTTCTCATTCGTTTCATCCATATGTTCAATTGCTTCAACTAACCACTCTTTAGATGGTACTGCGACTGCCACACGATGTTGAATCGCTTTATTAATATTTTCTGGTGGTGTACTTGATAAAATTAAGATTTTTTCTTTAAAACCGTGCATACGTAATTCAATCGCTTCATCAAGCGTTGCGACACAGATAAACGTCACGCCAATTTTAGCAAGATGATTGGCGACGGTCACACTACCTAGACCATACGCATTTGCCTTTACAACAGGCATTAACAGTTTATCCGGCTGACACTTGGCAATAGCTTGATAGTTCGCGGTAATCGCATCTAAATTCACATTCAATGTTGTATTACGGTAATATTTCTCTGACAAATTACTGTCACCTTCCTTGTTCTATATCACTTATCCCTTTTCTTTGTTCATCGTTACATTTCATTTACTTGCTCTAAAATAACTTGACTCATCGCATAGTTCGCCGTATGTGTAATCGATACGTGTACGTTAAAGCCATCAAAATTAATGTACGGCTTACCTTTTTCGTCATTTGCACAATGTATGTCTTTAAATGCAATCTCCTTACCAATACCGGTGCCTAACGCCTTACTGAACGCTTCTTTTACCGCAAAGCGTCCTGCCAAAAACTCCAAGCGCCGTTGTGGATGTGTGAGCTGTTGATACTGGTCACATTCGCCTTGACTCAAAATGCGCATCACAAACTTAGGTTGTTTTTCAACGAGCTCTTTAATTCGCGCGATTTCAACTAAGTCAACACCTAAGCCGTATATCATCACAGCTCCTCCTTATCTTTGGGTTGCATTGCTTCTATTTTATCATAATTTTCATCAGTTATTTCAGATTGGACATCACTTTCATTATTCGTACCATATGCCATCGTTTCGCCTTGAATCAATCGTTTGATTTTGAACGCTTGTTGCTTATCGATAAGACGAATTTCCGTATTACCGCCTGCTGTTGAAATGGTCAATGTCGCTAGCTCAAAATTACGCATAATAAAGCCTTCATCAATATCGATATTTTGAATGCGAAATAGCGGCACTTTCGTCTGCTGATTAAAAATAAACCCTTCTCGAACGACTATGCCTTGTTCAGAGTATTGATAACCAAACACATGATAGGCGTAAATAGGTTTTAGCCATACAAATACAATAGTATACAAGATTGCCAGTACAGCAACACCCGCCGCTATCCACCACATTTTTTCCTTAAATGATACGAAAAAGCCTATGAAAAATAATGCAATCGCAATCACGAGAAGGACTGCGACAACAATCCCTGATGCAAGTCGCATGGCCTTAGGGCCTTCTGGCGCCATTTTGTAATACGTATTATCCATTTCCATCGTTGTCAGCACCTCCTATATACCATGCTTGCAATGTGTCTATATCTTGTACATCTGCATACTCCAATCCGACATTCATAAAACTTGCCCCTTTCGCAAGCGTGTAATAAAAGTGATTCAACTGCTTACGTGCCATGACTGGATGTGCTTTACGATGCCAGCCTAGAATTCGATCGTGTTTGAAATATGTCGTTTGAAAGCCAAACAACGTTACTCGACGAATCACCATTTCATCTTGAGTGACATTCCATCCTGCCTTTTTAATCATCACGTAACTTCTAAATATCATATAGGCGATGAGTATGCCGACTGGAATCCAGAACCATGGCCAATCGTAATAGTGCACGACTGCTGCAATGATGATGAGGACACATGATTGAATCCAGAATCGTCTATGGAAACCACGCCATGGTAATGAAGGTTGAATCTCGTTAAACGCCATATGCGGCACCATGTTTTTCAATATTTTTTGCGCTTCTGCATGACGTATAAATGGCAACACCATCACGCGTCCGTGCGCAAAGTCATTATCCAAATCAATTTCCATATCACTTGTAATTACAAAGTCATATGATGTGTAGCCAAACAATGTCCGTAGAAAACTTTTATGTTCAATGACTGCTTGAATGCGTTTAAGTGGTACAGTTACTTTTTTAACATTCAATAAGCCGTAGCGAATTGTTAAATAATCGCCTTTGCGTTTAAGTGTGTAATTGTAATAACGCGTAAACGTAATAACAATACCAATCAAATAAGATAATAACGCTATTGCAGCAACAATAATCGTCGTTACTAAAAATGCTGTATTGGCAAAGAACAGTAACTCGTCATAAACCCAATCCCAGTTGATATAGTCTATAATTGCCGTCAAGACTGGTGTCAGTGTGGCCAGTGCGACAAAGATAGCACCACTGGTCATCGCCATTAACAACAAGTTCTTCGTTGAAAGGTGATACAACATATCTTCTTGCATTGTCGCTTTAGTCGATGTATCTGCTTCCGTTTCCTCTGACACAGCATGATCATTGATCAAATCTTGCTTCACTTTTTCAAGTTCTGCTTGAATCCAGTCACTCTGCGCTTTCGTAATCGTTTCAAGCGCAATACCATCACTCGGCGTTTGAATTTGTAGACGTACGCCACCTACAATTTGATGAATAACATTTTGTGATGTATCCATTGATTGTATGCGCGAAATATTCAATTCTTTACGTTCTAGATTGAATAATCCAGACGTCACAATAAAATGTTTGCCTTCAATCCAATAGCGCGTACGATATGTATTAATCGCGTCATTCACTAATGTAATTAAAAAGAAGAGCGTCACGAGTCCTGGAAAAATATAATTAGAAGGTTTTGTATAATCAAAGTCTTTCACAGCAAATAAAATAAACAACAAAATTGGGATAAAGTTAGATTTAATTGCGGTGAAAATACTCATAACATACGAGATAGGGTGTAACTTTTGCGGATTATACATCACTATCGACCTCCTGCAAATATGCTAAACAGTGCTGTTCAATGCGTGCTACATCTTCCGCATACAATAACGGTAATGTAATCTCATGCCCTGCTGTCGTCAAAGTTAATCGCTGTAACTTGTAATGACGGAGCAAAGGACCATTTTGCCATCGAACATACTGAATGCGTTCTACTTTGAGTATGTCATAACGACGAAACCAAAAATGACGCTTTACTTCGATAATATTTTGATTCATACGATAATGCGTATAATGATATTTAAAATAAGGTTGTGTCATACAATAAATAAGTAATAAAACGAGCAATCCAATAACAATATAAAACAACGGCTGCCATACGTTGTAATAACGGATGAGTACGAGCCCAGCGATAAGTGGTAGCGCCCCAGCAATCAGTTCAATCAAATAAAAACGCCTCAGATAGCGCTTGGCAACTTCGGGACTTTTATGAAATGACGTCATCACGTCTGACCCCTTTCAATATTTTTGTTTACATTATAACATAAACCATTTTGCCCTTATACTTTCAGTTCGACATGCAAATTGATATATAAAAAAGGCAAGACAATATCATCATTGTCTCACCTAATGTTATCTTACTTATTTTTGATGATCGGCAAATGTACGCCCTTTTTTCACTTTGCCATCACGCTTGTTTTTAAAGTTTCCTTTTTTGTTGAAACCTTGTTTATGGTTACGGTTGTTTTTACCGTGGCGTTTACCATTTGAGCCTTTACGGTTACCACCTTTAGGTCCACGTGTTTTACGTGCAAGTGGTTTTTCAAATGTTAATTGTACTTCCACTTCATCATTTGATTCTACAAGCTCTTGTAAAAGTGCTGTCACAAGGTCTGCCGCATCGTGTGTTTCAAGCAACTGCTTAGCAATTTGCTCAACACGTGGCTCTTTGTCGGCAGCCATCCATTTTTCTACCTTGTTTTTAATCTCATCTTCACGCGCTTGTAGCACTTCTTTGCGATGTGGTGGACGTAATGCACGCATTTGACGACGGTTCGTTTGCTCGATTTGACGGATATAATCCATCTCAATTGGGTTAACGAATGTTACAGCGATACCATGTTTACCCGCACGACCTGTACGTCCGATACGGTGCGTATAGCTTTCCGTGTCTTGTGGAATGTCAAAGTTATAAACATGGCTGACACCTGAAATGTCTAATCCACGAGCGGCAACGTCTGTCGCAACCAAAATATCAATTTGATCATTCTTGAACTTTTTCAATACTTCTAAACGTTTCGCTTGCGTAATATCTCCGTGAAGCCCTTCAGCTTTGTAGCCTTTTGACAGCAATGCGCTTGTTAATTCATCTACACGGCGTTTTGTACGTCCGAATACGATCGCAAGTTCTGGTTGGTGTACGTCTAAGAAGTTTGTGAATGTATCGAATTTCTCTAACTCTTTCACAATTGTGTAGTATTCATCAATTTGTGGGTCAGAGATTTCGTTATTCATTGTTTTAATAATTTTAGGGGATTTCATGAACTTCTGTACAAGTTCTTGAATCGCTTTTGGCATTGTTGCCGAGAATAGCATCGTTTGACGGTTTTCTGATGGCAATTTATCCATAATATAACGCATATCGTCGATGAAGCCCATGTTCATCATTTCATCTGCTTCGTCCAAGATTAATGTTTCGATTTGTTGTGGCTTCAATGTACGACGGTTCAAGTGGTCAATCACACGGCCAGGTGTCCCTACAACAATTTGTGGACCACGTTTTAATGATTTGATTTGACGGTCAATCGGCATACCACCGAATACTGTAACGACTTGAACTTTTTGTCCACGACTGAATTCGCGTAATTGTTCAGCAACCTGCATTGCTAGTTCACGTGTTGGCGCTAAGATTAATGCGCGAACGCCTTCTTTGCCGACAACTTTTTCAATAAGCGGGATACCAAATGCGCCTGTTTTTCCTGTCCCTGTTTGCGCTTGGCCCAATATGTCAATATTTTCGAGTGCGTATGGGATACTGTCTTTTTGGATGGGGGTTGGCTCAGTAAATCCCATTGCCTCGAGGGTCTCAGCTGTACGTTCTGAAACACCTAATTCTGTAAATTTTTGCAAAGTAATTCTCCTTTTTATTTCGAAATTCTCATATAAGTTTGTCAAATAATTTTAATCTAACTTCTACATATTACCACCTAAGCATTAATATCGCAATAAATGGAAGTCACTATCTCGAATTGATATAGTGAAAAACAATAAGTCGTTGCGGGTTGTTTAGAAGCATAAAAGCCAATACGCGTGCAGAAAAAATGACCCTAACACATGCCTTACACATCTGTTAAGATCATTTTTTATAAATATTTATTTTTTATACGTTAATCAATGCATCAACCACTTCTTCTAACTTCATACCACGTGATCCTTTCACGAGCACGATGTCATCCGATTGTAGCATGGCTGATAACGTCTCGATCAATTCCGTTTTTGATGTAAAGTGTTGTGCTTGTCCAACAAATGGCTCCCCTGCTTCGTACAATGCTTCTGAAGCCTCTCCAAACGTAAACAGTACATCAATTGTCTTGTCTGCTAAGTAACGTCCAACATCGCCATGTAACGACGCTGACTGAGGTCCTAGCTCTAACACATCACCAAAGACTAGTATTTTACGTCCTGTCATTTGAGTAATGGTGTCGATAGCTGCCTTCATACTTGTTGGACTTGCATTGTACGCATCATTAATCACAACTGCACCATTTTGCGCTGTAAACTTCTGCATACGCATACCAGTTAACACCAATTGTTGCAGTTGTTGTTGAATCGTTTCTCGGTCTACGCCTAATGCAAGTGCAACCGTAATCGCATAAGCAGCATTTTTCATATTGTGCGCGCCTAAAACAGGGATATGATACGTGCCTTCATCATCTAACTTAAATGTAATGCCTGTCGCGTCATGTGCAACGACTTCGCAACGCACATCATTTGATGACATTGTACCGATAGACGTCGCATGTAATTCGGCATGTTCCTCAACCAATTCAGCCAATAATGGCTCATCGCCTTCAAACAATAATCGTCCATCCGCTTTTAAACCAGCGATAATCTCAAACTTCGCCTTCGCAATGCCAGCTCTTGAACCTAAATCTTGCATATGTGATTCACCGATATTTGTAATCACAGCAAAATCCGGTTGCGCAATCGTTGACAATAACTCAATTTCGCCAAAGCCTGACATCCCCATTTCTAAAATAGAGATTTGTGTGTCTGGTTCTAAAGCTAAAATCGTCAATGGCATGCCAATTTCATTATTGTAGTTCCCTTGTGTTTTCTGCACTTTGAAGTTAGCTGCCAAAGTGTTTTCGAGCATATCTTTCGTTGTCGTCTTACCATTTGATCCTGTCACAGCAATCACAGTCGGCGCCACTTCACGTAAATATGCTTCCGCAAGTTGTTGTAAAGCTTGTAACGTATTTTCTACATAGATGACAGGCCCTTCAGTCGGTGCCGCTACGTCGCTATGCTTTTCAAAAAACGTCGCAGCTGCGCCATCTTGTAAGGCTTGTGCACTAAAACGATGTCCATCAACATGTTCCCCGTTAAAAGGAATAAATAATTGTCCCGCTTCAATGTGACGTGAATCAATCGTCACGCCATGAATCATTACGTCTAAGTAGCGATCGTCTATTTCACATGTTATCCATTCTGCTAACTGTCTCAAGCTGATATTTATCATCTTCTACAACCTCTACTCGTCAATGCGATATTTGTTTAAATGTTTATCCGCATGGCGTTCTTTTGCAAGTTCAATCAATTTTGTAATGAGTTCAGAATACGAAACGCCCATGTTTTCCCAAAGTTTTGGGTACATACTGTATGCTGTAAAACCTGGCATCGCGTTTGTTTCATTAATATAAATTTGTTGATCTTCCGTTACAAAGAAGTCTGCACGTAATAAACCTGAACAATCTGTCGCTTTAAACGCTTCGATTGCCATATCACGCAATGTCATTTGCACCTCTTGATCAAGCTCTGCAGGAATGCTCAATTGTACGTTACCGTCTTTATATTTTGCCTTGTAATCATAGAAAGAAACGTCCTTGATGACTTCTCCAGGCCATGTTGTTTCAGGGTAGTCGTTACCTAGCACAGCTACTTCGATTTCACGTGCATTGACACCTTGTTCAATGACCAACTTACGGTCGAATTGGAATGCTTCTTCAATACCACGGATTAATGCCGCTTCATCTTCACATTTACTAATACCGACACTTGAGCCTAAGTTAGCCGGCTTTACAAATACTGGGAATTCTAATTTATCTTGCACTAATTTTAAAATATTATGTTGATATTTTTCATATTCGCTACGTAAAAAGCTTACGTATGGTAATTGTGGTAACCCTCTGTGTGCAAACAATTGTTTCATCACAAGTTTATCCATAGAGCTTGCCGCTGCGAGAACACCGTTACCAACGTAAGGAATATCAAGTACTTCGAATAGTCCTTGGATCGTTCCGTCTTCACCGTTAGGACCATGTAATAACGGGAATACAACATCATAACGTCCACCTTTGCTTGATGTCGTTAACATTTCTGTAATTTGTCCTTCTTTAACTTCTTCTAAACGTAACGTATCAATATCTTTAATTTCATCTGTAATGTTTTCTAACTTTTTCCATTGTCCATCATTTGTAATATAAATAATGTCTATTTGGTATTGTGCTTTATCAATTGCATTCAATACATTCTGCGCTGTTAATATCGAAACATCATGTTCGGCGCTCTTCCCACCGTATATAATACATAAAGCTTCTTTTGACATAGTTCCGCCTCCAAAAAATTTTCTACAAAACCATATTACCACGCCGTCTATTTATTATGCATTTATTTTTGTACAATATTAGCAATTTTATTACATGTTATGTAAAATCATTATATAATATACCTTAACGAAATTTTTTAGCAAAAAGGAGATTGCAATGGCTTCTTCACGTCAACAAACGCAAAAATCTTTTTTTCGGCGTTTAGATTGGAAACTCATTAGTTTAATTTTAATTCTCTGTATCATTAGTGTCACAACGATTCACTCAGCAATGGGTGGCGGTCAATATAGCATGGACTTTGGTGTCAGACAAGTATTCTACTATGTTCTAGGCGCAATCATTGCTTTTATGATCATGCTCGTATCACCTAAAAAAATTCGCAAGTACGTGAATATGATATACGGCATTTTCGTCGTTTTACTGATTGGTTTAATCATCCTACCAGAATCAAGCTTTACACCGATTATTAACGGCGCAAAAAGTTGGTATCGTTTAGGACCTATCAGCATTCAGCCATCTGAATTTATGAAAATCGTCCTAATCTTAGCCGTATCCAAAGTCGTTGCACAGCACAACCGCTTTACATTCAACAAATCTTTGGAAACAGACTTCATGTTATTGCTCAAAATATTCGGTGTCACAATCATTCCAATGGGGCTCATTCTCTTACAAAATGACTTAGGAACGACACTCGTCTTCCTAGCTATTATCGCAGGTATCGTCATTGTGAGTGGTGTCACTTGGAAAATTTTAGCGCCCCTATTCGGCTCAGCAATCGTACTTGGCGGCGGACTTATCTTATCTATTATTTACAACCCAAGTTTTATTGAAAATATTTCAGGTATTAAAACGTATCAGCTTGGCCGTATTAATTCGTGGTTAGACCCTTACACATATAGTACTGGTGACGGTTTCCACTTAACGGAATCTATGAAAGCAATCGGCTCAGGGCAATTAATTGGGAAAGGCTTAAACAACGGCGAAGTGTACATTCCGGAAAACCATACAGACTTTATTTTCTCTGTTATCGGGGAAGAATTTGGTTTTGTCGGCGCCGTTATCGTACTTGGTATTTTCTTGTTACTGTTATTACATTTAATTCGTCTTGCCATTTCATCAGACGACCTATTCAGTAAATCATTTATCGTCGGCTATACAAGTTTATTATTGTTCCATATTGTTCAAAATATCGGTATGACAATTCAGCTATTACCAATTACCGGGATTCCACTCCCATTCATCAGTTACGGTGGTAGTTCATTATGGAGCTTGATGGCTGGTATCGGTGTGCTACTAAGCATTCACTATCATGCACCTAAAAAATACGATGCCACAGCCGTACAATCACGTATAAGTAAATAATAACGAGGTTGTGAAAGGCACGGTTAGCGTTTGAGCAGAATCCGAGCAATACTGTTAATGCTTTTGGCAGTAGCTGACTGATGTCTGACTACGCTTTTGGCTTGTCATACACCTACTCAGCCTTGCCGGGGCACTGCTACGAAATCTTTGCTAACGCATGAGATTTCTGCTCTTTAATAGAGATTATCTTTAGACTGTCCCTATTGTATTTACTGGTTCATTTATACGAGTGGCAGTAGCTGACTGATGTCTGACTACGCCTTTATCTTGTCACAAATCTAGTCAGCTTTGCCGGGGCACTACTACGAAAAAACCACTTCTGTTCAGATCAAAGCGATCTACAGAAGTGGTTTTAATATGTTATGCAGTTGTTCGTTACTTAAGCTTTTCTGGTGCAGCGGTTGTGTTCGGCAGTGAGCGCATGATATCCAATCGTGATTTTGTTTTTTTAACAGTAACCCCAATTGATGATAACCTCTTCACCACATTGTAAAACTTATCGTTTGGTTTTGCCATATTATCACCCCAGCTTGTCAACCTATTACTGCCATCATAACGTAAAATCGTTATCATTACTATAACAAATTAAAATTAATTACTTTTATTTTGCAATATGTTTTAATCGCAAAGCATTTAACACGACAGAAACTGAACTAAATGCCATCGCCGTTCCCGCAAGCCAAGGTGCTAAAAAGCCCATCGCTGCAAATGGAATACCAATCATATTGTAACAAAATGCGAAAAAGAGATTTTGTTTAATATTACGGATAGTTAAATCACTCAGTTTTAAACTTTCTGCAACGTGCTGTAAGTTCCCTTTTACGAGCGCAATGTCGGCAGATTCTAATGCGATGTCAGAACCTGAGCCCATCGCCACACCAATGTCACTCTTCATTAAGGCTGGTGCGTCATTCAAGCCATCTCCGACCATCATCACTTTATGTCCTTGTTGTTGTAAATCCACAATCACTTGTGCTTTCTCTTCTGGTTTGACACCTGCGATCACGTTAGAAAGACCTAACTCACGTCCAATCGCGCGTGCCGTTGTCTCACTGTCACCACTTAACATAACCAATTCATAGTTCGGATTCAATGTCGCTAACACTTCTTGTGCCTCTTGTTTCGGTTCATCACGTATACCTAAAATCATTTCTAACTGACCATCAACTGTCATCGCAATCACTGTTGCACCTGTTTCTTGTAATTCAGCCACTTTTCGACGTGCCGCTTCATCCACTGGCGCATACTGTTCAACAAAAGTTATCGCACCAACTACAACATGACGTCCTTCAATAACGCCTGAAATACCATTACCTGTATGCGTTTCATAATTATCTACTGGTAATACCGCTTCATGTTCAAAATATTGCACAACTGCTTTAGAAAGTGGATGCTCTGATTGTTGTTCTAAACTTTTAATATAAGTACCTGCCATATCGTGTTCTGTTAAATGCTGTTCCGCAATGACTTTCGGATTTCCAACAGTCAAAGTTCCCGTTTTATCAAAAACAATGGTATCAATATGGTGTGTCTCTTCTAAAGACTCAGCTGTTTTAAACAAAATACCTGCTTCAGCCGCACGACCAGAACCGACCATAATAGAGGTTGGTGTTGCTAAACCAAGCGCACATGGACAAGCAATAACGATAACCGCAATAAAGATTTCCAGCGCTTGTGATAATTCAAACGGTGTTACAAAGAAGTACCATACAAGAAAAGCAAGTAGTGCAATACCGACAACAACCGGTACAAAGATATTAGACACTTTATCTGCTAAACGTTGAATTTGTGGTTTGTCTCCTTGTGCCGCTTCAACAACTTGGATAATTTGGTTTAGAACAAGATCATCGCCTGTATGTGTCACTTGTACTTTAATAAAGTTTTGCTGGTTCAACGTACTGCCAATCACGGCATCGCCTTTCACCTTATCAACCGGAATACTTTCCCCTGTTAACATAGATTCATCAACTGTTGACCAGCCTTCAACAATCGTTCCGTCGAGTGGAATTTGTTCCCCACTACGCACACGGATAATGTCACCTACACGCACATCATCAATCGCCACACGTTGAATTTGACCATCGCGTTCAACTTCTGCATCACGCACTTGTAACGCTGCTAACTTTTCAATCGCATCACTCGCATGACCTTTCGCACGTTTTTCAAAATATTTACCTAATAAAATCAATGTAATCAATACCGCACTCGTTTCAAAATAAAGCGGTACATGGTGCCCCGTATTCGCATGTGCAAACATTAAATAAATACTGTAGAAATAAGCGGCAGATGTTCCCATTGCAACGAGCACATCCATATTCGCACTTTTATTTGATAGTGACTGATATGCCCCAACGTAGAACTGCCAACCTAATCCAAATTGTACAGGTGTTGCTAAAATCAATTGAAACCATGGATTCATAAAGAGTTCAGGCACCGGTACAAAGTTTAAAAATGAAAAGTGTCCAAACATTGTGTATAACAACGGCAACGATAAAATCAATGCCGCAATAAATTTATACTTTTGAAGTTTTAACTCACGTTGCTTACGCTCACGTGTTTGTTGCTGTGTTTCAACCGGATGTGCTTGGAACCCAATCTTTTCAACACGTTCAAAAATGTCATCAATACTAATCTGTGATGGATCATAACTTACTGTCCCTTTTTCCATCACTAAATTCACATTAACGGATTCAATACCGGCCTCTCGATTTAACGTGCGTTCGATTCGTGAAGCACAGGCCGCGCAATCCATACCCGAAATTTTAAATGTTTCTTTATTCACGTTTACCACTCCAATACCTATATGGGGTATATTGTTGTTTTAAAGAAAGAGCAGGCTGTCATACGCCCACTCATTTACTACGCTTGTGACTTACTTTACATCATAACCAACGTCATAAATACGTTGTTTAACATCTTCTAATGCGGCATCGTTTGATAATTCAACATCCACTTTATCTTCTGCTGGGAATGCTTCTACCGCTACAACATCTTTATTTTCTTTCACTGCAGTTTCTACCGTTTTTTTGCAATGATCACAACTCATACCTTCTACTGCGATTGTGTGTTTTGCCATATTAATTCTCTCCTTTATATGAATTGATAACAGGATAACCCGCATCATAAATTTCTTTTTCAAGTGTATTTAAATTTGCTGGTGTTTCATACGATAACGTAACCGTCTGCTTTTCAATATCAACCGTTGCCGCTGCTACACCAATCATATTCGTTAATCGTGTCTCAAGTTGTCGCTTTTGTTCCTCACTCCTGAGACCCGACAATACGACTGTACTTATCATTCTGTTCATCTCCTAATCTTTCATCAACTTTTGAAATGTCACTAACAATTCATCCATCGCTTGCTGTTCGTTGCCCGCTTCCACCTTGTGCATAATACAGCCTTTCATATGATGCTCCAATAACTTTGCAGCCACACCATTGAGGGCGGAACGTGTCGCACGAATTTGTGTCAATACATCATCGCAATAGACATCTTCCTCAATC
>NZ_PPRF01000035.1 GCF_002902145.1 Staphylococcus rostri
AGTAAGACATTCCCCATCAGTAACACTTAATAATAAAAAGTTTGAAAATGCATCGTTATCAATGCTAGTTGATGCTATCAGAAATGGAAACTAAAAATAAAAAAGGACGGTAATTTTTTATGAAAATCGCAGGCAGAGCAACTCATATTACAGAAACAAATCAAGAAGCATTTTTAAAAGGTGGCGAATTCTTAGGTGCTGGAGAATTTACGGTAAAAGTTAAAGAAATTCAATTTAACGACAAAGAAAACCGCTACTTCACAATCGTGTTCGAGAATAATGAAGGTAAACAATTTAACCATAATCAGTTCGTGCCACCATTCAGAGAAGATTTCCAAGAAAAACAATATATTGAATTGTTAAGTAGATTGGGAATCAAACTAAACTTACCAGATTTAACGTTTGATTCGGATCAACTAATCAACAAAGTCTGTAACATCGTTGTGAAATGGAAGTTTAGAGAAAACTTAGGTAAATACATGCCTCAACTATCATACATCAAAGTTTGGAACAAAGGTGATGACGTGATTAACAAATCAACACCGAAAACCGATGAACAAAAGGCGGAAGAAAAGCAAAATAATTCAAACTCCCAACAACAAACACCGATGTCTCAACAAAGCAATCCATTTGCTGGTAATGATCCATTAGGATATGGTGATGATTTACCGTTTTAAGGCGTGATATAAATGCAACGTATTACAAGATACCAGGCAGACAACGACGGTACATATTCCGTCGTTGCTACCGGTGTAAAACTTGAACAAAGTCATATTGAACTTTTAGAAAATGGTTATTCGATTAATGCAGATGTAGACGTACACGACAACAAGAGAATTTCGAGTGATCAACGTAAAAAGATTTTTGCGTTGTGCAGGGATATAGAGCTGCATTGGGGAGAACCGGTAGAGTCAACAAGACGTATATTTCAATCCGAATTAGAGATAATGAATGGCTACGATCATATAAGTTTAAGTAATTGCAGCATGAAAGTAGCTAGGGAACTGATTGAGCTTATTATAGCTTTTATGTTCCGTCATCAAATACCGATGCAGGTCGAAACGAGTATGTTGCTCAAAGAAGATAAAGCATTGTTATATTGGGCTACTGTTAACAGAAACTGTGTAATATGCGGTAAACCTCGAGCTGAACTAGCGCATTACGAAGCAGTAGGACGTGGATTTAATCGCAAAAAGATGAATCACTACGACAAACACGTTTTAGCTTTGTGCAGAACGCATCACGATGAACAACATGCAATAGGCGTAAAGTCATTCGATAAAAAATATCATCTCGAAAACTCATGGATTAAGGTAGATGAGCGTCTTAACAAAATGCTGAAAGGAGGGGATTAGATGAATAAATTATTAATACGTTTTGTAATTAATTATATCCAGTTCCAGGAAAAGTTGCTTAAAGAAAAAGAAGCCCGTATTAAATATTTAGAAGGCTTCTTAAAAGGTAAAGGTTATTAATTGAACTCTTGAGCTATACTCATAACTTTCTGGAATTTATCAGGGTCTTCAAACATCATAGTCATTAAAGGAGCTATAGCCTCGTTTGGTATTTCGCTAGATGGACGATTATTCAATGATTCTTTCAAGTCAGAAACTTCACTTTTGATATCTATCAAATGTCTTAGTAACTCACCATTTGAAGTTTGATTATTATTTGTGGAAATATCAGATTCGTTATAGCCGTCATTCTCATATGTTCTAAGCATTTCAGATAAGTGATTTTTTGCTTTTTCAACATCATCAATATCTTTTGAATATTTAATTGTACGGTGTTGGCTTAAGTCAAAAGGTATTGATTCGTCTTTATGAACCATTGTAATACACGTTTTATTAATTGCGTGGCGATAACCTAACTCATAAAAAACATTTGGATTATGGCTAGACATATCACATATTACTAATTCACTTTCATTTAGGTGTTTCAATATGTCATCTGTAATGATACTCGGCGAGTTAATTTTATCAGCTCTTATTACTTCAAAGTCAAACTCGTTCAAAACAGGTTCAAGGATATATTTTAACAATGAATCTGATTGAGCACGTTCGCTAGAGTTATCAGCGCCTATAGGACAAACTACAAAACATTTTTTCAAATAAATCACTCCTAATTTTATTTTTAAATAATTATACCAGAAAGGAGTTGTTAATATGGCAACTTTTAGAGTTTTTAAAGAGAGTGGAAATTTTGTGACAGTACACAAAGAGTTTATCACTGATGATTCGCTAAGTTGGAAAGCGAAAGGGATGCTCCTTTATCTGTTGAGTAGACCTGATGACTGGCAAGTATATGAAATTGAACTACAAAAACACGCTTCAGATGGACGAGACAGTGTGAGAAGTGGAATGAAAGAATTACAAGATGCAGGTTACATTCATAGACGACGAATCAGAGACAAAAAGGGTCAATACAAAGAATACGAATATCAGGTTTATGAACAACCGACCTATGTCGGAAATTCCCACTTAGGTAAAACTCACTTAGGGAATTCCCACTTAGGTAAACCCGACACTACTAATAATAACTCCACTAATAATAACTTAACTAATAATGACAGTAATATATTGTCGGGCAACCCGACTACGTATCCTTACAAGGATGTAATCGATTATTTAAACCGGCAAGCAGACAAACAATATAAATCGACCACTAAAAAGAATCGAACAGTCATACGTGCTAGAACTGATGAAGGGTTTACACTAGATGACTTTAAAAGAGTGATTGATAACAAAGTTTCAGAGTGGAAAGGCTCAAATATGGAAAAGTATCTCAGACCCGAAACTTTATTCGGTACTAAATTTGAAGGGTATCTAAATCAAGAGATACAGTCAAGTGGTATAAGCCAATTAGAGCGTATGAAGTATGATGAAAGTTACTGGGACTAGAGGGGGAGTTAGATGCAATCTATTAGAAATTTGGCACATAACATCAAGCCTAATCAGAATATAGTCGAACAGAAGCTTAACCAGAAATGCGAACACTGCGGTAACGTATATGACTATTACAAGTTTAGCAATGGTCAAGAATTTAAGCATGGTTGTGACTGCGCAATGATTGAAGCAGGCAAAGAAGCTGAGAAAAAACGGAAACAACAATCGATTCACAATATATTCAATCAATCCAATGTGAATTCATCTTTGAAAGGTGCAACAGTCAACAACTACCAGCCTCAAAATGAAGCGCAGGATAAAGCGAAACAGACCGCTATTGAATACGTAAAGACATTTTCAGTTAAACAACCTAAATCACTGATTTTACAAGGGTCGTATGGTACAGGTAAATCACATCTAGCTTACGCGATAGCTAAGGCGATTAAAAATCAAGGATACTCAGTTGCGTTTATGCATATACCTATGTTGATGGATCGTATCAAAGCGACTTACAAAAAAAATGCGAGCGAGACGACAGATGAGCTTGTAAAACTTTTGAGCAACATCGACTTACTTGTGCTTGACGACATGGGGGTAGAAAATACCGAACACACACTAAACAAATTATTTAGCATTGTGGACAATCGTGTTGGTAAGAACAACATATTCACTACAAATTTCAACAACAAAGATTTAAATCAGAATGTGAATTGGCAACGCATCAGTTCTAGGATGAAACATAATGCTAGGACTGTAAAAGTAATTGGTGATGATTATAGGGAGCGTGAGACTTGGTGACAATTGAAAATATCAAACAAATTCTAGAGTGTAGTGACATATACGCTCAAAAAATCATAGGATACGCACAGGGCGACGAAAAAGTGTTGGTCGGTATAATTAACCAGAAATTAAAAGAACGCAACACACGGCCCGCTGTGACGATATACGAGGTGGTATAAAAATCATGAGGTTCTGATTTCAACAAGGAGGAGTTATGACAGAGTCAAGAATTGAAATTTTTTACAAAGACGTTAAGCATTTTGATAAACCGATGGCATCTCCGAGACCAAGATTCCGAAAAGCAAAGCGATTTGTACAGGCATATATGCCTACTCACTACACAAAGCATAAAAATTTTATCGCAGATCAGATGCCTGAAATGAAAAGTAGTAAAGATATCAAGTTAACCGTTGAGTTTTATTACCCGCCTTTAAAAAGTTGGTCAAAGAGAAAAGGACTCGAAAAGTTAATGAGGTACAAAAACACTAAACCAGATTTGGATAACTTACTTAAAACAGTATTAGATGCAGGTAATGGAAAGCTGTGGCTAGATGATAACCAAGTTGTGGATATCAGAACATTCAAAAAATGGGATAGTGTAGCACGTACTGTATTGATTATAAAGGAGTTGGATGAAGATGAATAAAACCTTCAACTTATACAACGAAAGAAAACAGGCAGTTGTCACTGTTTCTGTATACACAGGACAAAAGTACAAAATTAAAGGAATAGATGGAACGCAACTTGAGCACATCAATTTGCTCACCAATAACGTTGAAGAATTTAAACGCAAATTTAATCTTTTAAGTTATGAAGAGCTTGGGCAGTTAACGATTGACGAACTATTAAAACCATAGGAGGGATAGCATGCTAGATTTGCCTAGAATACCAAAGGATAGGTCAAAAAAGTATGAGTATAAAGGCCAAGAAATCAGTGTTAACCAGATGGCTAAATATACAGGTAGGGAAACGG
>NZ_PPRF01000036.1 GCF_002902145.1 Staphylococcus rostri
AAGACTTCAAACAATATCAATGTGAAGGTTGTGCGGATTGTCTATTACGAAGTGAATGTATGAAAAGAGCCAAAAAACCTGACTCGAATAAGATGATGCGTAAAAATCTAACTTGGGATTATTTTAAAGCTTTCACAAATAAACAGCTTTCAGATCCAAAAACGAAAAGTATCTATCAAAAAAGAAAGATAGATGTTGAATCAACTTTTGGAAATCTGAAGGCTAATTTGGGTTTCCAAAGATTATCGGTTCGCACACAATCAAAGGTTGAATGCGAATTAGGAATCGCACTTATGGCAGTAAATATAAGAAAACTAGCCAGATAAGTGCTAGTTTTTGTCGTATATATGTTAAAAAAGCCGTTAAAATTCATTTTAGAGAATTTTAACGGCTTTTTCTTAGGGAATCTGAGTGCTTATGTCCCAGCACCTTTTTTTGGCTGTTTACCTTTATCCAGCACACATCTCGTTTGAAAATATGCTACATTGGGTATACAGTAATCAATCAATTGAATTGGAGGCAACCCGCATGAATAAAACAATTAGAACCATTATCAATGTACTCCCTATTTTTCTCGTACCGCTTATTTTAGAGCGTCAAAAATTTAAAAAGCATCCTGAAGTTCAAAAGACAGTTGCCACTTCAAAAACTGTCGCAAAACAAACAGGTCATGCTGCAAAACACGTCAAAACGCGTGTCGTCCATCACAAAGATCAATTAAAAACACATATCAAAGCTAAAAAAGTACGCCATGATTATAAAAAGGCTGTGAAGCAAGCAGAAGCTGAACAACGTGCAATGCACCCTGATAATGTACATGCGCGTGGCGATAAACTCGCGAAACAAAACAGTAAAAACGTCAACAAACTTGATAAAAAACTGCAAAAAGCCATTGATAAACGTCATAAAGCTGAAGAAAAAGCACAAGCACATCGTCAAAAAGCGATGAAAAAAGATATGACACGTATGCAGAAATATTCGAAACAAGTCGGTTTCGTTCCAGGTACTGTGGATCCAGAGGTAGAAGCGCACGGTGAAAAACGTCAAAAAGTGATGAAGAAACAACTTCATGCGATTCAAAAACATGATGCCAAACACGAACAAGCATCATCTACACAACTGAAACATGATGCACAACGTATTAAAACTTTGTCTGACCGTCATGACACAAAAGATGCGACATACCGAAATGATCAAATCCATAATCAGTCACCAGATTTATAAGACAAATGACGACACGTATTTTAATTGATGGAGATGCCTGTCCTGTTGTTGACACAATTGTAGAAGTATCAGCACAGGTAGGCGTCTCTGTTTTATTATTTCGCAGTTATGATCATTTTTCCTATCAATCGTATCCGGAACATGTGCATATCAAATATATTGACGGTGGCCGTGATGCTGTCGACTTTGCACTTTTACGTGAAACACAAAGCGCAGATATTATCATCACACAAGACTATGGTTTAGCCAGCTTAGCACTTAATAAAGCAGCCTACGTTCTACATCACAAAGGGTATCGCTATACGACACAAAATATTGAACAGTTACTGTTACAGCGTTTTTATCATCAACAAGAGCGCCAAGCAACGAAACGCTACGGCAAAGGACCTAAGCCATTTACAGCAGTACAGCGTCAGGCATTCAAAGACAAGTTACTTCAGACTTTGGGACACCTCGGACTTGATAAGTCATCCAATCATAAGGCATGATAGTTATATAGGGACAACAAAGATAGGTGATGACGTTATGCGACATGAATTGAGGCCTTTTTTAAACAGAAAGATGACCATTCAAGGGGTTATTACAGAGGTTTTTCTTAAGCACAAACTGGATGTAGATGAGCCGCATCGACGTGTTGTACGTGTGCTTTTGAAGAAAGTTAAGATTGGCGGTGTAGAATTAGACCATCTATGGCTTTATGAACGCAAGAAACATTTCGAATATTTTCAATCATTGTTATACGAAGAAGTTAAATTTCGTGCCATTATCACACCTTATGTTAAAAAGCGGCACGGCATTTATATAGAAAACTATGGCATTAGAAAGCACTCAAAAGTCTTGCCTGTTGAGGCGTATCAACAAAAAATGGAACGAAAGCATAAACTTAACAATACATGTTATGCTATAGATGAAATGATGAATGAAGGAGAGGATTTCATGCCAATTAAACGTATTGCTGTCTATTGTGGCGCAAGTAAAGGGAATAATCCTGAATATGTTAAAGCCGCTTATGAACTCGGTAAGTATTTTGCCGAACAAGAGATTGAATTAGTCTTCGGTGCTGGTTCTGTCGGCATTATGGGGGCCATTCAAGATGGTGTCCTTGATCATGGTGGTAAAGCAATCGGTGTCATGCCAAAGCTACTCGATGAACGTGAAATTACGAGTCAAAAAGTATCAGAACTCATTCTCGTTGATTCGATGCACGAACGCAAACAAAAAATGTCTGAACTTGCAGACGCCTTTGTGATTGCGCCAGGTGGTGCTGGCTCACTCGAAGAATTTTTCGAAGTGTACAGTTGGGCTCAAATCGGCCTACACCAAAAGCCAATCGGTATCTACAACATCAATCATTTTTACGATCCGTTACAACGACTCATTCAGCATATGATTGATGAAGGCTTTATTGATGCGAAATATCAAAATCTTGCACAGCTATTTGAGACACCTGATGCACTGCTATTTGGTTTATCTCAAGCAGAGCCTATCTCAACACGTACATATGATTAATATATCAATACATAAAGACCGAGTCCTACCCATTCAGCGACTCGGTCTTTACTTATGGTATTCGTCCCATTTTGTTAAATCAATATGATAACGCACTTGCCTTTTTAACGGATGCTGCATACCTAACTGCCTATTTTCAAATTTATCATAACGTGTCATCCCTAACTTCTCCATGACACGAATAGACGCACGATTCTGTTCAGCAGCGATTGCATAGACGTCTTCAATTCCTTGCTGACGCGCATAATCTAACACAGCCATCGCACCTTCCGTAGCAATACCATTATTCCACACATCCGGCATTAAACGCCAACCAATCTCATAAAAAGGTAAGTTACGAAATGGATAATCCGTCGTCTGCGGTATATAGTTCAGTCCAATCATCCCAATCCATTCTTTTGTTGCCTTGAGCTCTACCGCAAATAGCCCGATATGATGTGTCTCTAAATAACGCTTCATAGGTTCGAATACTTTTTCAGTTCGTTGGTAGCTCAAAATACTTGGGAAGAATTGACGCACTTGTCGATTGGCATTGAGTCGTTGTAATAACGTTAAATCAGAAGGTTGCCAACTACGCAAACGCAACCGTGCCGTTTCAATGTATACCGTCATGCTTTCGCTCCCCTTTCTATACACCAATTGCATAAATTAAAAGCGTCCCAGCCTATAAAGTGCTGTAGAACGCTTGAGATAATTGTTTTATGCTTTTGAAATATAACTGATGAGTTGGATTTTCACTGGAACTTCTTTCAAACGTTCTTTGTTATAGTCTTTCACAATTGTAAAAACTGCATCAATATAGTCATTGCGGTGTTTCAAACGATATGTTGCTCTATACGTCTCCCAATCATGAGAGAAGTTCGGCTTTAATGCAATGACACGATCAAGTTCTCCTGTTGAATCGTACAATTCATAACCTGTAATATTTTCAAGCTCTCTTCCAAGTGTGACAAGTGACATTTCACGACCTTCTAAAAGTGCAAATTCTTTTTCATACATACGCTGTTCCTCTTTTCTCTTCAATCGATTATCATATATTGTTCAATACCCTGAGCGTTATACTATCAAACGCTTATAGCGCTACACACCATAAGGGTATTACTGTCCGTTTGTTTGTGTAGATGCGTCTTCCTTCTTATCTGTTTTATCAGTCTCATCTTTCGCTGGTTTATCATCTGTCGTTTCTTCATTACGACTCGATGCTTGTTGGATTTTATCTTCTGCTGCACGTATTTGATCATCCAACTTACTGCGCTGATCTTTGAGCTTTTTGTTTTCTTCTTTCAACAGCTTTTGTTCTTTTTCTAATGATTGGATTTCATTCTGTAACTTCGCTTTTTCACTCTGACCACAACCGGTCAATACCAGCATGCCCATCAACATGGTTGCTACTAATTTTTTCATGATTTTCTCTCCAATATATGTATTACTATTTTTCTATTTTAACATGACTCTCACTTGCACGTATAGAATCATGACATCGTTAAAACGACTTTCTCCTTTTGACGAATGACTATATATTGATTTATCGCAGCAAAGCCGTCATAATAGTATCTGTTTAACAAAGCTCTACCAATTAAGGGATGTGCCAACTATGAAAACTACGAATGAACTGATGAAAGAAAATAACGTGAAAGCATTGCGCTTGAATAATACAGATCGCCAAATTTTTGAAAGCTATATGACGTATGTGCGTGCGGATATGCGTGTGAATGCGTATGACTCTGAAAAAGTACTGCAAACTATTTTGACACATCTGCTCAAAGCTGAAAATAAGGGTATGCATGCGATGGACTTTTTCAATCATGACCCAAAACATCACGCGAACCAGACGATTAAAGCATTACCGAATCATACATTTATTAATATTTTTCATTATATTTTTCAACATAGCGTCTTTTTGCTTGGCTTGTTTTGCTTCTTAAAGGGATTTCTCGGTTTCTTTATTAACGATACACGACTATTTATCCATACGTTCCCATTAACATTGCTTTCGGGATTGTTTGTGACCTTTCTCTTTGTCTGGTCTTGCTTTAAAATGGTCCAACTTCAAGCCTTTCAATATTCAAGGTTTGCTTGGCTTTTAGGCTATGTAATACTTATCAGTCTCGTCGTCTTAATGTTCCAGATTTTCTTCTTCCCACAACAAATGTTTCAGTTCGGGCCGTATATTCATGTGAGCAACTGGACTTTTGTCATTATCTCACTCGTTATTTTGCCGATTGGACTTTATTTAAATAGTAAGCAACAACAAAATAATCGTGCCTCATGGCGTTAATAGTAAAGGGATAGCCCAGACTGTGCATTGTCTGTTGCTATCCCTTTATAGTCAATATGTGATTAAATCAATAATGCGTCGATTAAAAACCACACAATCATCACGAACATAATAATCGCTTGGACAACGGAACTTGTTAATATTGCAGCAAGTGCACCGACGCTCGCTTTCATTGCAGACTGTACGTCAATCCCTTGTATAAGCTCTACAATAAGTACCGCTATAAATGGTACGATAATAATGCCGAACGGTGGCAAGACAAATGCCCCGACAATAACACCTATTAAAGCTGCCCATTCAGCCTTTTTAGAACCGCCAAAGCGCGTGACAAAATAACGGCTGAGTAGTAAATCTGACACGAAAATCAGTAATGTCCATACAATTGCTGCACTCCAGAACCACCATGACAGTGTGTCGCTATTAATGCCCCATTGATAGATAAAAAAGCCAATCCATAACATGAGTACACCTGGAATTACAGGCTTGATCAGACTGATAAACCCTAAGGCAAATGCCAGTATAATTAATAGCCATAATATCACTTGTAACCAATCCATTGCTTTATCTCCTTCCCTTCAAATCGTTTACGCTTGAACGCGTGCTGTCACTTCTTTTTCGTAAATAAGATTAAAACAAAGCCACACGCGAGCGAGAAGGCAGAGACATAAAAGACATTACCTAAGCCAACCCAGTTACTCATCGCACCACCGAGCAAGTTCCCGAGTAATTGACCGATGACCATCGCATTGGCGAACAGTGTTGACGCATAACCAGGGAATTGTGGCAAAATGTCTTGGAAATAACTAATACCGATACCTAATAATACCGCTAAAAATGATGCCAATAATACTTGACCGACGAGCATCATTTGGACACTTTCAAAGAGACCAATACTCGCGAAGAAGCAACTACCACAAACCGCTGCGATAGCGAGTAAAGTACGTGTCGATACTCTGCTTGCGACAATACCTAAAATAATCATAAACGGCACTTCTAAACCGGCACATAAGCTCGCTAAATGCCCGACGTATTTTTCATCTTCATGTAAATAATTCGTTACGTACAATGGCATATTCAACGTATACATCCACTGACCAATATGTAACAAGATGAACGCTAAAAACGGCACGATTAAGTATGTGTGCGTCAACATAGATGGTGCATTTTGTTCAGTATGCGCACTGTTACTCACAGGTTTGGTAGTTTTGACATCTTTGAAAAAGAACACTTGTAACACGAGTGTCGTTAAAATAATCGCAACCGTTCCGCCGAATAATCCATCATAGCCCATTGATTGATTGAGAATATTCCCTACTAACGGTCCGAATAGAAAACCAAATGAGAACATAGAACGTAATACAGAGTTGGCAAAAATCGCACGACTGCTTGACGTCGACTGATTAATAGACTCACGTGCTGAAGCGTAGAGCTGTGGCATCGCTGGCGCAAACAACCCTTGGAAAATCGCATATAAAATAATAAATAAAATAATATTGTCTACAAAGAATGGCAATGAAAAGCTAATAGCCCCCATCAATAAGGCAACAATAATAATCACTTTTCGGTTAATCGCACGCGTGTCGGAAAAGCGCGCTACAATCGTATTCATTGTAAACTGACTAATCGCTGCTAATGCAAGTAACAAGCCAAATTGATTCGTCGTCATCCCTAGTTGGTTCGTTGCAAATAAGACGAAAAATGGTACGGTCACCGCAATGCCCATACCGATTAACATCATATTGACGACAAATAATTTATAGTTTTTGATCGTTAATAACTCACGAAACATAATAATCTCCTTTTTCTAATATATCTTCAGGATCAACTTCTCTGTCGTCCGATTGGGAGTGGGACAGGAATCTCATTTTTTTAAAGATTCCGTTGTCCCACCCCGGCAAGGCTGACTAGGCATGGAAAAAGCTTGTAAAAGCGTATTTTCATGCCAGTCAGCTACTGCCATATACATAAAATCTCAAGCTTTATTTAATTGTTTGTTTTAATGTCCCACTCTCATCAATCATGCTATGCAATGCGTTCGTTTCTTTAATATAGCTTTTTAACACACCAATAAACGCGCTCACTTGTGGCAGTTGCATCATACTCATGTCATAACTCAAATACGTCGCACGCACGAGCGGACGCTCCTCAATATCCACCTTAATCATCGCAAATTGGTTTGGATCCAAGTCTTTCGTCATAATTTCCGGCAAAATCGTCACACCGACACCACTCAACAACAATGCCTTACACGTTGCAACTTGGTCAACCTTAATACGCGCATGGTAATCTTGTGACATATGCTGGTAATACCATGATTTAATCTGGTTGATGTACACTGGATCTGCCTGAAATTCAATAAATGGCAACTTATGTAATTCTGCCGTTTTAGTTTTAGGGTAAATAAAATAATGCTGATCATCCATTAAATGATCGTTATGTTTATTTAACAACTGATTCCCACGTACAATCATAATATGATAATCGTTGTAATGTTTCTTAATATGATCACTTGAACCGACGTGCAACTTCACTTCTACATTCGGATATTCCGCTGTGTAACGGCTCAACACTTCTGGCAACAATGTTTGTCCCACTAATGATGAACAACCAATTGATAGATTCCCGTTAATCGCACCGATATGTGCCTTAATCTTATCTTTAAAGAGATGCTCCTGATTCAACATCTCCTTAGCATGTGCAATTACCATCGCGCCTTCTGTTGTTGTAATTAATTGCTTCTTCGTACGGATAAATATTTCCACACCAAAATAACGCTCAATCGACTTCAAGCGTTGTGTTACAGCCGGTTGTGAAATATATAGTTGTTCCGCTGCCTTGCGCAAAGTTCTTGTTTCATCTAATGTGATGAGCAAACGATAGTCATCCATCTTCATCACGGTTCCTCCTCTACAAGTTGGCATTGTCTAATTGTCTATGAGTGGCATAAAGAAACACTAGACGACACTTCGCCCAGCGTGTAAAAAGTATTAAGCATTCAAAACATTCTAGGGAAGTGGGACACCGTTTATAGATTTCCTAGTACATTTATTGCGTCCTAGCTCTGTGGTCCCATACCGGCAATGCTGAGTCAGCCTGCAAAAAGCTTGTATCATGCCTGCCAGCCACATAAAATTGAATGTTTCTATTAATGTATCAACCCTGATTGTTCACGTCTATGATACTTATGACGAATCTTGTTGAAACAATACATCACTCGTTCTTGGATACTCTTGAAATCTTCATCTATTTGTATCATCAATTGATGTGCAATAATATAAGCTTCATGATACTGCTTGCGTGTAATCTGTTTAGCGCGTAAGGCTCGCTCTAAGTCGTCTTGGTCTACCAATTCGTAGCGACCATCTGGTAAGACTAACACATCTAAACATAAGTCTACCGTACGTGCTTTACCCCTTTGCGTAATATTTTTCAGGTTAATATCAAAATAATATTGCAATGGTTGACCTTGTGGATTAAACATCACAGTAAGGCTGTAACGTTTCTTCTCTGGTACGATTTGTAACCATTGATAGTGTTCATCAGCAACGACCATTTTCTTGTCTAAAACCGTCACTTCTAACGGTTCTCGCACTTTATTAATCGTAATCAAACCAATAATCCCTTTGAACTTATTGTTATTTACCTTCACTTCTATATAATCACGGTCTAAGAGGCGACGCCAGTGACGCTTATCTATATATTTTACTTTCACAGCAACCATCCTCCTTTCGTTTATTATATAAAATTAACAGAACCCTGTCACTCGTTCGAGCATGGTCATTCAAAAATATGTATGCCAATAATAAGACACCCTGTTCTTACCAAATGTGTATGATAAGAAAGGGTGTACTTACCTTTATGACTCAAGCGATTGTTTCGCATAGCGACGAATAATGGTTTCGTGCTCAGGATATGTTTGTAACAATTCTGCTTGCGTAAATAATTTAAAATGTTCAAATTGAAATGCTGGTTGTACCATGCAGCCTACCACTGCAAATGTATTCGGTGTCTCAATTGAAGAAGCAAAGATTGTATGCTTAGGCACAACATATTGAAGTACCTCACCTTGTGCGACATTAGGGCCAAGTTTCACCGCTTCATATGTATGATCTGGGTGAATCATATGAATGGTTAATGTTTCGCCGGCATGGAAATACCAAATTTCATCGGCATCGATTTGATGAAAATGTGAAATATTCGTATCTTCCAACAAAAAGTAAATACTTGAATAGTTTGGACGTGCACCTGTCTTATCTGAGCTTAAAATCGTCTGACGATAATAACCCCCTTCAGGATGCGGCGTTAAATTCAAATGTTGAACCCATTCTTTCGCTTCCATGGACTGACCTCCAACCATTATAGTGCTACGTTATGATAAACGTGTTGTACGTCTTCAAGATCTTCTAATACATCGATGAGTTTTTCAAAAGTCGCTAAATCATCGTCTGATAATTGCACTTCTGATTGTGGTAACATTTCTAATTCTGCTACTTCAAACTCTTGAACACCTAATGTACGTAATGTTTGTTGTACCGCTGCAAATTGATCTGGTTCAGCGTAAACGATTGTTAAGCCACCTTCTTCAATAACATCGCGTACATCAATATCTTGTTCCATCAATTGTTCTAATACTGTATCTACATCATAGCCTTCAAATGCAAATGTTGCTGTGTGATCGAACATATATGCAACTGAACCTGATACACCCATGTTACCGCCATTTTTACCAAATGCCGCACGCACGTCTGAAGCTGTACGGTTTACGTTGTTCGTCAATGCATCAACGATTAACATAGAGCCGCTTGGTCCAAATCCTTCATAGCGTAACGCATCAAAGTTCTCATCGCCGCCACCTTTTGCTTTGTCAATCGCTCTATCAATAATATGGTTCGGTACAGAATACGTTTTTGCACGCTCTAAAACAAGTTTCAACGCTTGGTTAGATTCTGGATCGGGTTCACCTGACTTCGCCGCAACATAAATCTCTTTACCAAACTTCGCGTAGATACGGCTTGTATTCTTATCCTTCTGTGCTTTTTTCTCCTTAATGTTATTCCATTTACGTCCCATTCTTCCATCTCGCTTTCAATTGCTTTTTAGATTACCCTTTATTATACATGGTATTTTTAACTGAAAGCAACACGTGTCAATCGGGAACGTCTACAAACAACTGCTGACTCAATCGTTCTGCCTCATCAATACGCGTCGCACCATAAATAAGGAGTCGCCCATCTTGATACAACGTCATCTCATAACCTTGCGTCATCAATCGCTTTACATAAGGGTTTTCGATACCTATCATCACGTGCGGTTGCAACGTTGCTTGAAAGTATTTGGGGGCCAAGCGCAATTGAAATGCACCACCGCACAACGCACGTACACGTTCAATAGGCATGTGGTCTAAACGCTCATAATGTTGATGTGCACAAACCGGGCAGTCTGGTTCTTTCAACGCTGAGACATCCACTGTACGCATTTTGCCACTATATATGTCAACTGACGTCATACGACTTGTCAGCGTTCCGTGCATAATATAACGAAAGACTTCCGCAACGATCAGACTACAAGCCATATGAACAGCAGGTGGTAGCACACCATTGATTTCACAACGCTCCATCGTTTCTGGTACTTCTGGCATAATACATTGTAAACAAGGACCCTCGTGATGAATCGGCAACACGCTCACTTGACTACCAACGACTGCCCCATAAATGTAAGGAATCTGCAACTTCCTTGTCGCTTCATTCAACAAATAACGCATATCGAACGTATCCATGCCATCTAATACGATATCAGGCTTAGCTTGTTCCAATATCGGTATAATATTTTGGGCGGTTATTTCCTGATTACGTGCAATGACTTCTACATCGTGATTCATCGCTTGTAAATGACGTTGTAGCGCCACAACTTTCGGGAGCATTTCTTCCGCATCCGCCTCTACGTAACCACTTTGCCGATGCAAGTTCGATAACGTCACAATATCTTTGTCGACAATAGTAATATGTCCAACACCACTACGTACCAGTTGTTCTGCAACACCACTGCCAAGTGCACCAACACCCATAACAATCACACGCAACTGTTGTAATTGTCGCTGACCATCCATACCAAAATGGGCATATTTAATCTGTCTATCGTAGCGTTCCATTATAAAAAGCCGAGTCCTTCTGATGGGCTAGATTGAACAGCGTTATATTTAATTGGAATACGTCCCGCTTCATAACTCAATCGACCTGCTTCAATCCCTTTCTTCATCGCTTCTGCCATCTTAACAGGGTCTTTCGCACGTGACACTGCAGAATTTAATAAAATCGCATCCGCACCCAGTTCCATAGCTTCCGCACAATCTTTCGCCGAACCGATACCCGCATCCACAATGACAGGCACATTACTTTTTTCGATAATATAACGTAAATTCAGCGGATTGCTGATACCACGGCCTGTGCCAATCGGTGACGCCAATGGCATAATCGCATGGACGCCTAGTGCTTCCAAACGACGTGCCAACACAACGTCATCCGAAATGTACGGACAGACAATATAACCTTTTTCCAACAAAATCTCACACGCTTTATACGTTTCAAATGGGTCCGGTAATAACGTATCATCGTCCCCAATCACTTCCACTTTAATCATATCGCACACGCCCGCTTCATTCGCCAACTCTGCAATACGTACCGCTTCTTCCGCCGTCTTAGCGCCCGCTGTATTTGGAAAAGTCACAAACTGATCCAAATCGACATTCGCAAGTGGATTCGGTAAGTCACGATCATACAAATGCATACGGCGTACCGCAAAAGTTAAAACTTCTGTCCCTGACGCCGCAATTGCCTCACTTTGTACTTGCTCATTGTCAAACTTCCCTGTCCCTAAAAATAATCTTGATTGAAATGTTAATTTACCAATGTTAAACATCCTATCCGCCTCCTACAAATTCTAATAACTCTAAACGATCATCAGGACGTAAATATGTCGTCGCCCATGCTGAACGTTTCACAACCGTTTCATTATGTTCTACAGCCATACGTTTCGCTTCAATACCAAAATGATCCAACACATCTTGAATCGTTGTTTCAGACTCGAACTGTTGACGTTCACCATTCACGTGAATTTCTATCATGTCATTCCCTCCCTTTTAGTGTTTGCCACTGTTGTATCATTGACGCAAACGTTTCCGTCGATGTCGCAAATGCGCTGCGTATACAAGCAATTCCTGCAAACTGTGGCGGTACATCTGACACGGTGTCTACATCAATGCCACCAATTGCGACAAGCGGCCACTTTTTCGATAATACTTGTTGAACTTCTTCATCTGTCCGTGGCGCACGTCCCGGCTTTGACGCTGATGGAAATACATGACCGTAAACACCGAAATCTAAATGATGTTGTTGTGCGTCAATTATCGTTGCCATTTGATGTACAGACATACTAATGACATATGACGGCTGTTGTGCTTTTAAGTCGTATGCTGTTATATCGCCTTCTCGAAAATGCAGACGATGAATGTCAAAACGTTCCGCCAGCGCAATATCGGTATGTACAATCACCTTAGACTTCGGAAACCCTTTATCTAACAATGTCTGAAGCCAATCTGCCAAGGCGGCTGTCTGCATCGGTGTTCGTAATATCACACCAGACAGACGTGATTCAATCGCCAACAACCGTTCAATATGTGTCGCAGTCAGTGGCTCAAACGGTGTCACTGCAATAATCATATGACGCCTCCTTATTAAAAATACCCCAAATAAAAAAGCTACCTCCCTACATAACAGTAGAAAAGTAGCTTCACATCTATACTTAAGCAAAACCACTTTCCTACGCCAGTACTAACTGGATCAGGTTCAGGAATTTTGAATTAAGCATTCAATCTCAGCCATCGCATCTCGTGGCACTTCCAGTGGATCGTTTTTTATTCAATTGATTAATATTATTCGTCTTTCTAATATCATCATAGTAAAAAGTTGCCCATGAATCAATGAAAAGTCATTATTGACGTCGCATTGTTTGAGCTAGGTTCAATGCGTGACGAATGATACGGAATAAGTTTAGAAAAAGGTTGAAGCCCATTTCTCTTGGCGCAAAGGCACCGCGTTTTAATCTGTTGAAGTCATACAATGTGTAGAGTAGGAAAAGTAACAAGCCTACAACTGAGATGACGGTATACAACATCGGAATGTGGAAAATCCATGCGACAATGCTCATACAGATTAAAGCGATTAATGTCACGAATAAGTATTTTCCCATACTAGAGGCATCACGAATAACGAAAAAGCCAAGGACGCCAAATGCGACAAAACCTGTAATCGCGAGTAAGACGATCATTAAAAATGTTTGTGCGCCAAGGTCTGCGAGCGAATACATAAACGTCGCATAAGACAATAGGCCCGCTACAATTGTGTAAATATGTGAAATAATTGGGCCACTAAAACGCGCACGTTGTACGACCATCGTCACAAGTACGAGTAATCCTAAACCAACAGACATCGGTTGACGCCATGCTGCTGGTAAAAATTGACCGAAGTAAACGGAAATCCCGAAGATCAACCAATAATACATGAAAAATAACCAAACTTGACCGTATCGTCTGTTATAAGCAGACTGAGACGATCCTGTTTCTATTCTTGCGTTCATAAAAATCTCCTTTAATAAATATTCATGAAAAATGTTACAAAAATAATGAATGAGCGTGGGACAGGAATCTCATTTGTCGAAAAGATTTCGTTGTCCCACCCCCGTCATACATCGCATGAATACATGACGAATTGTTTTCCTCAAAAATGAACACGTCACGCAAACATTTTAAATTCATTACAGATTCGTAACATCTCCCACAAATGAATTAATATTTGATAATATATACAAGAATAACAGAATAAGCATATAAAATATACGGATATAGATACATAAGGAGGCAATACATTGAAAAAGTTCGCATTTGCACTTACGGTAACATCTGGAGCGGCAGCCGTTCTTGCACATCAAGACGCACAAGCTTCAACACAGCACGCAGTACAAGCAGGTGATTCGTTATGGACAGTCGCAGCACAGTACGGAACAACAGTTGATGCAATTAAGCAAGCGAATGGCCTAACAAGCAATATGATTTTCCCTGGTCAAACACTATCAATCGGCGGGGGTAACGCTGTTCAAGACACAACACAGTATAATAATGTAGCAACAACTACTACATCTGGCGGCGGTCATACAGTGATAGCAGGAGAATCTTTAAACATCATTGCTGCACAATATGGTGTATCTGTTCAAGATTTAATGAACGCAAACGACTTAAACGGCTACTTAATCCACCCAAACCAAACATTACAAATTCCAGGACAATCTGGTTATGCACCAACAACAGCAACTAATACTGCAGCAGCGGGTGGCGCAACAGGTACAACACAAGCAAACGGTGGTTACAACTCACCAACATTCAATCACCAAAACTTATATACATGGGGACAATGTACATGGCATGCATTCAATCGTCGTGCTGAAACAGGTCAACCAATTAGCACATACTGGTGGAACGCAGATCACTGGGCAAATCGTGCAGTAGCTGATGGTTACACTGTCAACAATAGCCCTCAAGCAGGTGCTATCATGCAATCATACGAAGGGCCAGTTGGTCACGTTGCATATGTTGAACGTGTTAATCCAGACGGTAGTGTCTTAGTATCAGAAATGAACTACAACACACCTCCAGGTCAAGTAGGATACCGTACAGTTCCAGGTTCACTTACAAGCTCATATAACTACATTCATTAATAGACAACGGACGTGTGCACACAATTGGCATACGTCCGTTTTTTAGGTCACACAGCAATTATTTAAGTTGCGAGGTGCTCAAGATGAACAGAAAAGTAAACAAATTGGAGAACCATTCCGCCATACAATTACCAAAACATAGCATCAAGGATCAGCAACTCAATCATAATGATACTTTAGATTACAAAATGGTTGATGAAAAAATTAAAGTCGTTTCTGAACTCACTATTGAAACGTTATTTGAAAATTATGTAGGAGAACCTGTTAACACATCACCATTAATATTTGAAAGTATTGGTAATGAAAAATGGTAAAGGAGATCGGACACCAATAGATCGTTTAACTCAGGTAAGAAATTGTATATGAGATGGCAGTCTCCCTCCATTAAGGGTTCTTTCGTGTAATCGTTAATTCTGTTAAGATTTTTTCTGTGAATGCTACATCACGATATTCTCTTAACAGTCGTTCAATTTCTATGATTAGTTTCTCAGTTTCATCTTTAACTGAAATATTGAAGTCTTCTAAGTTTTCAAGTTCTATCCCCTGCTGTATTAAGTCGATAATTGACGCGTTAACGCCTAGTCTTTCTAACTCAGACATGATATAAGGCGTCAGAAATATATGTTCAGCATTATCGATACTAATTAATCCTCTATTCACTTAGTGTTATTAATGCAAACTTTTCTACTTCACTTGTATTTTCAAATAGAATCATCTTCTTTGATTGCTCCATCCATTTTTATTTAAACATTACAACAAAAGGATCGAGACCACTTTTACGCGCCTCAATCCTTTATTTTATGCTATATGAAAAGATTTAATATAAAGTAAATCAATCCTGCAAGTACCGCAGAAATTGGTAATGTAATGACCCATGTCACAATCATACGTTTCGCAGTGTTCCAATGTACACCTTTAATACGATTGGCTGACCCTACCCCGAGGATAGAAGACGATACAACGTGTGTTGTAGACAGTGGGAAATGTAATGATGATGCCACGAAGATTGTTAATGCTGATGATAAGTCCGCTGCCGCACCATTTGCTGGACGGATTTTCATGATGTTACCACCAACTGTTTTAATAATCTTCCAACCACCAACAGCTGTCCCTAAGCCCATCGCTGCCGCACAAGAAATTTTTACCCACAATGCAGGTTCAACACTTGTTTGCATACCTGAGACGATAAGTGCCATTGTAATAATCCCCATTGATTTTTGCGCATCATTCGTACCGTGTGAGAACGATTGTAACGACGCTGTAAAAATTTGGAAATAACGGAAGTTACGATTCGTACGTGCTAAGTTTGCATTCTTGAAGACGTGCTTCACGATTGAATACATAATATAACCGACTGTAAATGCAATGACTGGTGATAATAACAATACAAGGACAATTTTAGTAAAACCTTGATAATGTAATACACCAAATCCTGCAGACGCAATTGCAGCACCCGCAATCGCACCGATTAACGCATGTGATGACGAACTCGGAATACCATAATACCACGTCACTAAGTTCCAAATGATTGCGGCAAGAATCGCTGCAAGCACAACAGTTAAACCATTTTCAAGATGGAACGGATTGACGATTTCTTTCGTGATTGTCGATGCAACACCTGTGAAAGTTAACGCACCGATAAAGTTCATAATTGCCGCTAAAAAGATGGCATGTCGTGGCGACAATGCACGTGTTGAAACGGCTGTAGCTACTGCGTTTGCTGTGTCATGAAATCCATTAATAAAGTCAAAAACTAACGAGAATATAATAATAGCTACTGTTATAAACATCAAATACTCCATAAGTGAGGACTCCTTAGCTATTTTTCATGATAATTGTTTCAAAATTGTTTGCGACTGTTTGGCAACGGTCCGCGATATTTTCTAAGCTTTCATAAATATCTTTAATTTTGATTAATGTAATCGGATCCGTTTCACTATTGAAGATATGTTTAATTGATTGACGTAAAATACCATCACAATTTGTTTCATATTCTTTAATGTTGATTGAATGTACACGCATATGTGACAATTTCTTCTCAGTCATCAAACCAATAGCTAACTTCATTTCACCAATGGCTTTTTGGATATTATCCACAAATTCCAACATATACTCATCTGAATATTCAATTGAGTACATTTCAAACATTGCTGACGTTTCTTCCATTGCGTCAAGCACGTCATCAATCGCATTACATAATGACATGATGTCTTCACGCTCAATTGGTGTGATAAATGTTTGGTTCAAGTCTGTAATAACTTGGTGCATTAAATCATCACCGTGAGATTCATACGTCTTAATGTTTTCAGCATAAGTTCTCAAATCTAGATGTGTTTTAAAATCCATCTTACCGAACTCAACTGCAGCTCGATCTAAGTTGAAGATCATATCCTCTAGGCGCTCCATGAACTTATCCTTTTTTTTCCTAATCATGTTAAATCCTCCGATCAGCGATTGGTACAATCACTTTGATAAATGTTTTGTTAACTTTATTATAAAACACCGTGAATTCATTGTTAACTTATAACTATGGATTGTCGCCAAATTGCCGTTTATTTATTCAAATGACTTGATGTCACTTGTTTTCATGCAGATTTCATAATACCTATTTGAAAGTATCACATATTCTGACAACCGACAATTAAATTTACAAAACCTTAACATTTTATTTACTTATCATTGTAAAATCACTATAAAAGCGAAAATAAATAAACACCCCAAACATTTGGTGACTATGTTTGAGGTGTCTATCTCTTAAATTGTAAACTTAATAATTCTTTTAGTATGAATAAATGCGATCATCGCAAACACTGCGTAGATAAGTGAATAAATGCCCATCATGATATATGCTGGCATCAAACTTGGACTATCATTAATGACATTGAATGCTCTCGCTGCAAAATAAGCATGGCCTAGACCTACAATTAATGGTAAGCCAAAGTTGAAAATTGTTTTCTGTGCCAACCCTTTGGTCATATCTTGATGTGTATAACCGATTTTGCGTAATATTTGATAGTTGTGCATCTCGTCTTCTGTTTCATCCATTTGTTTAATGTAAATGATACATCCGGCTGCGATAAGGAATGCCACACCTAGGAAACTGCTGACGAATAAGAACATACCTGTAAATCTCAATGTTTCTTTTTCAACAGCTGAACGTGGTTCGGGATTGAATTTGTTAATTTGTTTATTCAATGGATCTGCTACTTTATGGTCTTTGTCATTTTTCAATTCAAAACCAATCTGTGTTCTATTCGCTTCTTCTGTCGTATTGATACCACTTGGCTCTAATTGTTCAAATGTCTTATCATTGACAACCGCAACTGGGCTACCGGCAACAAGATCATTTGCAATAAAATTTTCTCTAGTAATAGTTCCAACTTCAAGCGTTTTTTTATGTGTCCCTGATCCTAATACGAGTGTCATATCTTCATCAATCTTTATCGCTTTCTGTGTAATAGAAAACATATTAATGAATTGCACTTCACCAGGTTTAACGTGAAAACCTTCTAATTCTGAATCACGTACAATTTGGATCGCTTCAAAAAATTTATTTAATGGTTTATTTTTTCCTTTAGCTGGTACGGTAACAAGATGCTGCGTATACTTTTTATATGAAATACCCTTTTCTTTCAATGCTGTTTCAAATGTATCGGCCTTTTGTTGTTCAAAATATGTGTATTCATATGGTGACGTTAAATTCACATTTTTTTGGACACTTGTATAACCTAGCCCAGCCAACGATAAAATACTGATTGTAATCGCGGAAATAATTCCAATCATCGTTAATGAAAATGCATTTTTCTTCATGCGGTGCATAATCGATGATGTAAACACAACATCTGTCACAGTGACATTCCCTTTTTTACGCTTTTTAAGTGTTTTGAAGATGAGTGACACGGAACTTCTGAAGAAAAGGTATGCGCCTACAATTGTAAGAAACAAAATAGCAAGTGCTATGAAAAAGAGCGCACCTAATAAGTATTCATTTTCAAACATGATGGTTGATAAATAGTAACCTGAACCAATCATAAAAATGCCCAATACCCCAAAAATGACTTCTGCCATTGTAATACGCGGAACGGCTACTTCTGATTGTTGGGTATCATTCATTAATTGTACGATAGAGCGACGTTTCACAAAGAAGAGACTTTGTAACATAATTAACACCCATGCAGCTGCAACGAGAATTAATGTTACAATAACCGCTTCAGTCTGAATGCCCATTTTAATATTGATTGGGATATCAAGTGTTTTCTTAACAATTAATTGTAATAAGCTTGAACCAAAAATACCTATTACAACACTTACAACCGTTGTTGATAGAAAAATCATAAGTTGCTCAACCGCTAGCATGCGCATCAAATCTCGACGTGATAAGCCGACTAATTGGAATAGCGCAAAGCTCTTCGCCCGTCTTTTTATAAAGAGACGATTCGCATACATCAAAAAGAATAAAATAATCACAAATAAGAATTTCTCTCCGATATTAGCGCCTTTTGTTAATATTAATGCATGCCCTTTTGACGTCACTTCGTCTGTATATTTCAATGTCACAAAGCTAAAATACATCGTAATACTAATGATTAATGAAATGAGATAGATGGCATAATGCTTAAGGTTTTGTACTAGGTTTTTGATGACGATTTGATTAAAGTTCATAAGTCACACCACCTAAAACACTTTGATTATGAATAATTTCTTGATAAAAGTGTGAAGTTGGCTTGTCTCCTTGGAAAAGTTCCGTATGAATTTCTCCGTCTTTCAGCATAATCACACGGTCTGAATAACTCGCCGCCACTGGGTCATGCGTTACCATCACGATGGTTGTTCCCATGTCACGATTGATTTGTTCTAAACGTGTCAGTAAATCTTGGGCACTCTTAGAATCAAGGGCACCTGTTGGCTCATCGGCAAATATAATCGCTGGCTTACCAATCAATGCACGCGCTGCTGCCGTTCTTTGCTTTTGACCACCAGAGATTTCATTTGGGTATTTGTCACTAATCTCTTGAATGCCTAGCGCTGTCGTCACTTCTTCATAGCGGCGTTCTTTTTCTGCTTTATTCACATTCATAATAGAGAGCGGTAACATAATATTTTCACGGACTGTGAGTGTGTTCAAGACATTATAATCTTGGAAAATAAATCCAACTTCTTGTTTGCGGAAGTTTGATAATTGCTTATTAGACATGCGTGTAATATCTTGACCATTCACTTCAATATGACCATTCGTTACATAATCAATCGAGCTTAACACGTTGAGTAATGTAGTTTTACCCGAACCTGAAGGCCCCATAATCGATACGAACCCACCGCGTTTCACTTCAAAGTTAATATCTTTCAATACTTCAAACGAATTTTTGCGATTCCCATATACTTTTGTCACATGTTTGGCATTTAAGATAGACATGTTGTGCCACTTCCTTTTCTCTTTGTTACATTTATCATACCGAGTTCTTTGATTGATTGCGTTTGAATCATATAACAAAACGCATCTCTCATGTGACAATGTTGTCACTTCGACATGCGTTGCGTATGCTTGTTCTGTTTTGAAAAGTACAATGTCACTGTTGTACCATGTCCGACTTCCGACTGCACATCTATCGTTAATCCCAATGCTTCTTTTACACTATCAACAAGATACAAGCCCATGCCTGATGCGTTCACTTCTGTATCCGGTGTCGTTCCTGTAAAGCCACGCAAAAAGATTCTTGGCAAATCATGTGCGGGAATGCCACACCCTTGATCTTCTATAGAAAGTGACACATGGTCATGATCAATAGCACCGGTAATCACAACATCCCCTGTCGTTGAATATTTGACCGCATTCGAGATAATTTGGCGTAACACCATTTTCAGCCAGCGTTTATCCGTATACACTTCAATATCCTCTGCAACTTGTATCTCAAAACCAATCCCTTTGCGCATACTGATATGTCGTGTCTCACGGACTTCTTCAACGACCAATTGACGTAATTGTGCGACTTCAAAAAACATATCATGCGCCTGATGGTTCAATCGTGCTAAAAACAATTGTTGATCTAACATATACGCAATACGTGACCACTCATACATTAACTGTTGTCGTCTCGCAAAGTCAGGTTCCTGTTCAATCAATAACTTCAACGCTGTCACAGGCGTTTTAATATCATGTACGAATTCCGTTACAGACTGTTCATTCATATTCAACCAGTGGCGCTGTTCCTCTAATATACCTTGTTGCGTCGTTAATTTCTCTTCCAGATAGTCGAGTATAATCTTTTCAAAAGGGCTCTCTGCATAGTCGCGATGACGTATTTCTCGAATTGTGGCACTCTTGGCTAACTTCTCATAAAATTTTGTTTCATTATAATAACTGAACACCAAGTAGAAAATGAATACCACACCTTGTAAGCCAACGACAAACCACATACTGTCTACAGCCATGCGGTCATCTAGGTAACCGATGCCAATTAACACTGCTTCCAATAGTATAATCAAAAGCAGCCATGAACGACGCTCTAGCATCCATAACTTCAACCATTTAAAGTGTTTCATGTGCCATATATCCCTTTCCAACCTTCGTCTCAATTGCCGTTTGCATATCAAATACACGTAACTTTTTACGCAAACGATTCACATTGACTGTCAGTGTATTATCACTCACAAACGCTTCATCATCCCATAACGCCGTCATCAATTCATCACGTGAGACAATCTGATTCTTTTTCGAGAGCAGTACTTCTAATATCAACATCTCCGTTTTTGAGAGCATGATACTTTCATCATCACGTTCAATACTGTCTTTCGCTAAATCTACCAAACAGCCTTGCCACATAATTGTTCGCTTAGCTTCTTGATTGTATTGATACACACGACGATAAATCGCTTGTAACTTTGCGACAAGTACAGGCATATGAAATGGTTTCTGCATGTAGTCATCTGCCCCTAACTCCATACTCATCACTTGATCCATCGGGTTGTCACGAGAAGAAAGGAACACGATAGGCACGTTGGATTGACTTCTAATTTGGCGCGTCCAATAGAAACCATCATATTTCGGCAACGTCACATCCATAATCACAATTTGCGGTTCAACGTCTATGTATGTTTGTAATATCGTACTAAAGTCTGTGATCGCCGTTACTTCAAAGTCCCATTGTGCAAGTGACTCCGTAATTTGCTGACATAATGTTTGATCATCTTCAACTAAGAGTATCTTCATCGCCTATCATCCTTTACGCTCTGATGTTCATATCACATTTTAATAGCTTATATATAATATAGCGTTTTTTATAAAAGTTGTCGCTTTCCAAGATAAACAACCATAAAAAACTCGGGGTTAGACAATATGATTTCTGTCCGACTCCCGAGTACTTATTATTTTTTGTCATCATACGGGTTCAAGTTAATTTCCGTATGCACTGTTGTATCGACTTGTGTATCCCGTTTTGTTTGTTTCGTATGTCGACTTAAAAAGCTCAATATCCGCTTGAGATTCTCTTTAGACTCCGGCTTTTCTAAATGAAATTGATACTGATGTCTCAAATGATGCGAACCGTCATAAAAGTGTGTATCCACCTGTACATCATGGGCGCGCAATGCTTTCTCAAAAGTTGCGTTTTGTGTCGTGAATGGATCAGCATCGCCAACAGAAAGATAAGTTGCTGGATATTGTTTTGTCACTTGTTCCGCCGTTGACATTTCCGTAATATTTTTGAATTGATGTTCCCAATCTTTCACACCTGTGTAACTGCGCATAAATAAGTCGATTCTTGGAAACTCTGTCTCACGGACTGTTTGCATATCGTAAAAGCCACCTAAAAATATCGCCCCTTTGATTTGTGAAGGCGTGAACTGCTGTGGAAAGTCCATTTGGCGGCGCAACGTTTCATTCGTCTGAATCGCAGCAAATTGACTGTTAATCTGTGCACCTGCCGAATCGCCACCGATAATCACTTGATTCAAATCAACTGGTAGATTCTGTTCATTCGCTTTAATAAAGTCTACCGCGTGACGCATTTGAATCAATGGTGTTGGGTATTGATATTCCGGTGCCAAGGCATAATTGACATTGACGACAACATAGCCTCGTTCGACAATATGTGAGAGCAATGCGTTTTTATACTGCTTGTCTCCCGCAATAAAACCGCCACCGTGCGCCCAAAAAATAACTGGTAACTTATCATTCGCATTCACGTGATTTGGCATCAAGATGTCTAATTGACTGTTAGGCAAACCTTCCATATACGTAATATCCGTATATACCGCAACATTTTTATTTTGTACGGCTGCTTTATGTTTACTTTGTTGCTTTGTGTGCGTAAAAAAATAGCCGGCAACAAGACCGGCTATCACGAGTAAAACAATTGAAGAAATTATAAGCCATCTCTTGTTAAAGTATGTCATCACAATCTTTCCTTTCTCGGAAATTGTAACATACCTTAATGATTAAGCAATAAATTTCTTATCTTGTGATTTTCTATAAGCATACTTCACGATAACACCTGCAACGATAATTAAACCGATTGCCCCCATGATTGGGTATACATACTCGATTAACACTTCGAAACCTGCGAAGCTTAACGCATATGCAAGTGGTACGATAATAGAAATCATAATATAGTATTTTTTCGTATAAGGTGTTGTAAAACGTGCAGCAAATGAATATGACAATCCTAAAATTGTGTTATACATAACTGCAAGCATTACGATTGAAAGTACGAACGTTAAAATTGGTGAAATATTATTTGCTAGAACAAGTGTTGGAATCGCTGAATCTTGAATACTTGGATATTCAGATTGTAGTGCAAAGTTGATTAATCCTAATAGCACTAGGTATACGATACCACCCATTAGGCCGCCCATACCTGAAACCATACGTTTAGACGCGTCTCCACCGATGGCAACGAGCGTACTAAATCCAACAGCAAATGCAAGACCACCGTAGTTGAATCCTTTCCAAATACCTGCTAATAAGCTTGGTTCTTCAACAACACCGTTGATTTGTGAAAATGAAATAGAACCTTTAAATAAGTATGTTGCCGCAATAATCACTACTAGTACGATTAATACGGGCGTTACGAGACCAAGTGCACCGACGATTTTATTAAAGTCCATGAGTAATGTCAGATACACAAGTGCACACATGATTAAAGCACCCAGCCATACAGGTACGCCAAAACTTTCTTCAAATGTTGAACCTGCACCGGCAATCATTGTAATTGTTACGGCGAATAATGATAAAATCAGCACGTAGTCAATAATTAAACCAAATTTCTTACCAAATAAATACTCGAGTGTTGTTTCATGGTTATCTGCGTCAAATGCAGTCCCAATCTTTGCAACTTGGCGTCCGATAAATGTTAAAATAATCCCCGAAATAATGACACCAATATATGAATAAATACCATGTTTACTGAAGAATTGTAGCACTTCTTGACCTGTTGAAAAACCGGCACCTACTACAACTCCGACATATGCGAAAGCAATCTTAATTGCTTCTCTATATTTTTGCATCTGTTTTGACCTCCTCAATTTGCAAAACACGTTACACATTAAACCATAATATACGATTTATTTCAAATTTCTTTCTGTACGCGAAAATCTCAGAACCCTTGATAGCAAAGGGATTACAACGATATTCAATCAATTTTTAGCACTTTATTCATACGTCAAACTGTATATCAATACATATAAATAGCGTTAAACCGCATGAATATACAACAAAAATGGTAAAATTAACTATTTGCCATTAAATTCCTTCTATATTAATTGTGAGAAATGCGTATTACAGTGATTTTGTATCTTAAAGCAGCAAAATTACAACGCCAATACAAAGAAAAAGTACGTCGACAACCTTGATTTTTTTATCAATTAAGTTAGTCGACGTACTCTCATCATTTAAGATTCAACTGTATCTGTTTGTGTTTCACGCGATGCATTTGTCAATGTCATCGCAATAGCAATACCGATAATAATCAGCGCAATCGCAAATAAATACGCTGCGTGCATTCCTGCCGTCATCGCTTGGTCTGTAACTGCTTGTGTCACTTGTTCATGCTTACTCATTTCATTGTTTTGCACACCTGTTAAAATGCCGACAAACACAGAAATCCCTGCTGCCCCAGCAAGTGGCTGCAACACATTAAAAATTGCTGTTCCATGTGGATATTTGTCTTTTGGCAATGCGTTCAAGCCATTTGTACTTGCTGGCATCATAATCGCTGCCACCGCTACCATCAATAACATATACGCTACGATAAATTGCCATACAGGCACACCTGGGTGAATCGTTGTATAGAAAATCAGTACGACTAACAATGTCACCAAGCCCGGTAAAATCATTTTTCGTGGCCCTACTCGGTCAAATAAACGCCCCATTACGGGTGAAAGTAAACCGTTAAGCAACGCACCTGGCAATAAGATGAGTCCCGCTAACTTAGCAGAAAAGCCCATAGGTCCTTGAAGGTACATTGGCATGACAATTTCTGAAGCGAATAAACTCATCACGACAATAATAAAAATTAACATACCGCGTCTATAATTGCGGATACTTAAAATACGGAAATCTAAAATAGGTGTTTCCAGTGTTAATTGACGACGAATAAATGCGATAACACAGATAAGCCCTACAATGAAAGGTATTAGTATTTGAGCACTCATGATACCGCCTTCTGCTGAACTTACAGATGACACACTGTAAACAACACCCGTAATCCCTACTGTTGATAAAATCACCGATAGAAAATCAATTTTAGGACGTGTGACTTCTCCAACGTTTTGTAAATAACGCATCGCAAAAATAAATGCGAAAATCATAAATGGTATTACGCTGAAGAACAACCAACGCCAACCTAAATAGTCAACAATTACACCAGATAATGTTGGTCCAATAGCTGGAGCGAACATAATGATTAAGCCGAAAAATCCCATGACACGACCACGTACGGACACATCAAACATCAGTAACATGGCGTTCATAATTAACGGAATCATTAAACCTGTTCCAACTGCTTGAATCATACGCCCGGTTAAAAGCATTGGGAAGTTAACTGCCATACCAGAGATGAACGTTCCTAATGTAAACACAGCAATAATTCCTAAGAATAGGCGTCTTGTCGTAAACCATTGAATAATCAGTGCTGACAAAGGAGATATAATTGCCGTGACCATCATAAAGCCACTTGCCATCCATTGCACTGTTGTTCGAGATATATTAAATTGCTCCATCAACTCTTGTAATGCGATATTGAGCAAAGTTTCATTCAAAATCATAAAAAACGCACCAATTAGAAAAACGGTCATAATGATTTTGGTGTGTTGCTTTTCTGCCATCCAATCAAACTCCTTCATAATAAAGTAACTTTGCCATTATACACACTTGCGCTTTTAAATCAAAATGTTCTACTCACATTTATATAAATTTTAATTAAATCGTGCAATTTGCAATTATCCCTTATTCCCAAAATAATTGAACAGCCGTTATCTTGATTTAATACAACCTAGATAACGACTGTTTTTTTGTGTGTATTGGAAGGAGCAATAATCAGTGTGAGAATATAAGTGAGCGCCTTGGTAAGCGAGCAATCAAGAAATGATAAACGATGGTAATTAAATAGCTAAGCAACATATCTTACTCACACAATTGTATGAGCATGAATGCTACTTAGCTATTTACGAGATTTAATGGTTTATATTATGCAATCTATTTAGCATCTTTATACGCATTTAACTGATCAAAGTCTACAACGACTTGATCCATTCGCTTCGCTGTTTCTTTTAACACATTACGTGCTACCTTGTTGTTTGGATCTAACTTCAATATTTGTTTCGCCGTATTGAAGGCCTGCTTGTCAGAAATAACTGGTTCAGGAATCGCATGTAACAGTAACATCTGTAGTAAACTTTTCACTTCTTGTCCTTCTGTCAGCTCAATAGACGCTTCTGCATGATAATATGCTGCGTCCATCGCACCTGGTACATCGCTTAATGGATAAACGAGTAATAAGAAAGCAAGGTCGTGAATTTCAGACGTTTCATTTCCTTTGATCATATCGAGAAGGCACGTATAGTACATGACACTCTCTTGTTCGTGTGCACTTGAGATAAATGCCTCTTCAAATGCTAGAAAATCCGTTGCAGCCATTAAATTTTTAACTGATTCAAATTCACCGTTTAACACATGGTTTTTAATTAAATCTTTCATGGCTCTCCTCCCGAACAAATCCTGTCTAAATTTCAGTATCTCTAGTGTACCACAAAATGACATTCAACGCTTGTACAGAAGGTAAAAATTTGACGAATTCATACACATCTTTAATCGCTAAAGTGCACGTGTGCGATACATCAAGTATAAGAAGTACGGTGCACCTATAATTGCTACGACAACACCGGCTGGGACACCTGTTGGTTGCAAGACGACTTTACCAATCGTATCTGACACGACGAGTAACAACGCCCCTACCATTAACGCAATCGGTAAGAAAAGTTGATGGCGTGGTCCAACAATAGATTTCGCAATATGTGGTCCCATCAACCCGATAAAACCAATGGCACCGGCTACGGATACCGCTGCTGATGATAACATAACCGCAATCAAGACAAGTACTAAACGTTCTTTATTTAATGAAACGCCGAGCGCAACGGCAATGTTTTCATTCGTGTTCAAAATATTGAGTGCTTCTGCTTTATAAAAGAGATACGGAATCAATATAATCAACCATGGTAGGAAACACCAGACAAATGGCCAACTATCGCCCCAAATATTACCGGCAAACCATGTTGCGATAAATTCTGACTGGTCACGATCAAAAGTGGACATAATGGTCAATGCGCCACCTGATAATGCGGTAGACACACCAACGCCCACAAGTACCATACTTGCTGGAGACAGCCCTTTTTCACCACTGTAACTAAAGGTAAAAATAAAGAGTGCTGTTAACAAACCGCCAACCATACTAATGAAAGGTAAGACGTATACGAAGGAATCTGCATTAATTTGTCCAATTGCAATGAATAATGCAATCGCAAAGCCGCTTCCCGCATTGATGCCTAGAATACCTGGCTCCGCTAATGGGTTTTTCGTTACGCTTTGTAGCACAGCACCACTCATGCTTAATGCCATACCAGCAAGCAGTGTAATCATTACACGTGGCAAGCGGAAATCAATCAGAATCAGTTCATCCGCATATTCACCGTTACCGATTAATGTCTGCAAAATTTGGTTAAAAGACATTGAATATTCGCCTGTAGTCATACTCCACACAATTGCTGCAGCGAGTAATACTACAGAGGCTGTTAAAGTTATGCGTTGTTTAAGTTTATGCTTTGGATGAATCATATCGTACGCCCCCCTTTACGAATGAGGTATAGGAAGTACGGAACGCCGATAAATGAAATAATGGCACTCATTGGCGCTTCACCGAGCATACGTGCCAATAAATCTGCTGATAATACGAGAATACCACCTAACACGGCAGCCATTGGGAGCACCTTAACATAATCGGTCCCTACAAGAAAACGAACAATGTGCGGTACGATTAAGCCTACAAAAGCAATTTGCCCAACCATTGCCACTGAAATCCCAGCAAGCAACATCGTCACTAGTAAGCTAACACGTCGAATCATCCGCACATTTTGACCGAGTCCAGAGGCGAGTGTATCCCCAAGGCTTAATATTGTCAGCTGTCTGCTCATCAATATTAAGCATATAATCGCTAATAAAATAATCGGTGCACCAATTAACACCTGTTGCCAGTTCGTTCCTGAGACACCACCGGCACTCCAAAAGTTAATGGATTGATTGAGACGGAAAATTAAGGCGATACCCTGGCTCAGCGCAGTTAACAACGCACTGACTGCTGCACCGGCAAGAATGAGGCGCATTGGGTTAAAACCGTCACGACGCGATGAACCTATCATCAATACAATCATGCCTCCAAATACGGCACCGGCAAAACCTGCCATAATCAATACTAAAAATGGTGCGCCTGGATAAAATGCGAATGTCGTCGCTAAAGCAAATGCCGCGCCTGAGTTTAGACCGATTAAACTTGGGTCTGCCAAGCCATTTTTCGTGACACCTTGAATAACGGCACCCGCTGTCGCAAGCGATACGCCAACTAACACAGCACCAATATTTCGTGGAATCCGAATTTCTGAAATGACATTATGTGCTTGATTGGTCGGATCATAGTGAATGATTGCCTCTATAATAGTCGCAACATGGACACGTGCCTCTCCCAAGACAACAGACAAGATAAACACTGCACATAATACAATCAATCCCAGCAAAAATTGCAATGAAAAATTAAGATTGCTCACTTGTTTTCTTTTCATTCAAAACTTCCTCTATGTCTATAGTTTGTCATAATGCTTACATAATAGATTGTATGTGATGAGCATCGGTTTGCCCGTTCTTGGGTCTGTGCTCAATTCTGCATCAATGTTAAACACTTCTTCTAATATTTCGTTATTAAGTACTTCATGTGTCGTACCTTGTTTAATGATTTCGCCCTTTTTCATCGCGATTAAATGATCTGAAAAACGAATCGCTTGGTTAATATCGTGTAATACCATGATAATTGTTGTGCCGTGTTCAGCATTTAGTTCTTGAACGAGCTCTAAAATTTCAAGTTGATGTGAAATGTCTAAGTACGTTGTCGGTTCGTCTAAAAAGATAATATCTGTTTTTTGTGCCAATGCCATCGCAATCCACACACGCTGACGTTGACCCCCACTCAAGTCATTCACTGCACGGTGTTTAAAATCAATCGTGCCTGTCACACGCATCGCCCAATCAATTTCTTCTTTATCCTTCTCACTCAATCTCCCAAAACCTTTTTGATGTGGAAAGCGTCCGTACGATACAAGTTCGCCTGCAGTGAGCCCATCTGCCACATCAGGTGATTGTGGTAAAATGGCGATTTTTTTCGCGACTTCTTTCGTCGGTTGCGTTTGAATATTTTTACCGTCTAAGCAGATTTCACCGCTCTTCGTATTTAATAATCGTGATAGTGCCTTGAGTAACGTTGATTTACCACAACCATTCGGTCCAATAATGGAAGTGATCTGACCTTCGGGTATTGTGACGTCTAAGTTGTTCACAATCACGCGATCGCCGTAACCAATTGTTACCTCTTTCCCCGTTAATCTGCTCATTTGTCTCCCTCTTTCTCTATATAATACCTCTCATTTATATCAATCGTTCCATCTTATTGAGAATGATTATCATGCTTGACGTATTATACCATTTTTTTAGGCAGATGACTAACTGTTTTGTGTTACGCTTACATTACGTTTACATAAACAAAAAAGCGGTACGCACTATGGAAATGCATACCACTTTCATTCATTTATATTATTAGTCTTCTACCCAGAAACCATTACCATAAACATCACGAACATCATGGACAACGACAAATGCATCGGCGTCTATTTTGCGAATCATGCGCTTAGTTCGTGATAACTGTGTCTTACTAATTACAGCGTATAAGACATCCGTTTCTCGTTTTGAAAAGTAGCCGCGGCCATTTAATATCGTAATACCGCGACCGATGTCTTCATCAATCATTTTCGCAATGCGATCGGGTGACTTAGAAATAATCGTCACAGCTTTTTTAGGATTTAAACCTTCAATTACAAAGTCCATTACTTTCGTGCCGATATATAAACTGATGACTGTCACTAATGCGCGATCTAACGGAATAACCGTAAGTGAGATGAGTACGACGATTAAGTCAAAAAATAACAACGCATATGGCGTACTCACATCTAAGTATTTATTGGCAATGCGTGCTAAAATCGTCGTGCCTGCTGTTGTACCACCTGCCAACACAATAATCCCTATGCCGAGTCCAACGGCTGAACCACCGAACACCGCATTAATCATAATATTATCTGTGTGGACTTGCCATGACTCAGTCAAGCTCAAAAATAGTGAAATGAGCACTGTCGCAACGATTGTTAAATACATACTGCGTTTACTTAGGAACTTATAACCAATCACAATAAGCACTGCGTTGACCACAAAGTTCGTCACAGCTGGAGAAACATGGAATGCATAATATAAAATAATAGCCAAACCAGTTACGCCACCTTCACCTAAGTCACCAGCGATGATGAAAGCATTGACGCCTACCGCAAAGATTAATGAACCTACAAATACTAATATTAAATCCCTAACTGTTCGTTTCACCCAATCACACCCTTCTGCTGAAATTACCTTATCATAAGTCATACTATCACAAAATTGTCACATAACGAAACTGCGCAACATCAATTTTCATAAAGCACTCAAAATAATTCGTAAGTTTTCTGACTTTTTAGTTTACTTATCGTTCGACCTTCTGTATAATTAGAATTACCTTATTGGTTGTTTAATACAACAAATAGGATATCTCCTTTGTGTTGTTTATAGTGAGAATAGTTTTGCTCATAGGTAGGTATTGGCTCGAGTACCTACCTTTATGATTTATTTCCCGTGAAGGACGAACCTGCAGTGATGGTACTGTGTGTTCGTCCTTCTTTTAATAAAAAAACCGCATCCATTAAAGACACGGTTTTGTGTATATATTATTGTGGTGATATTAGTAATTAGATTGAATCAGTTTTGGATTATGCTGAAATAGTTCAGCTTTGCTTATTTTACAATTTTGAATGTGTAAGTTAGACGCTTCAATTGATAATCTTTTCTCTTTAATTTCATTGAATATGTCGTTAGGTAAGTTCCTGTGCTTTAATCGCATCATTTCAGGAAAATACTCACAATAAAACATTTCATAGCAATTGATTGCAGTCGTAATTCTAAAACCACATGCTTTGCTTTGTTCATAAGTTAAAATGTGATAGAGTGACTTTGAAATTTCTATGTTTGATATATTGAATTTTGCTTTGTTAACTACATTTTCAGTTTCAAAAAAATACAAGTTATGATTATCTTTATTCATAACTATAAATTGTCCCGCTCGAACTTTACTTTAGCAATAAATACTGAGCCGTCATGCATAAATCAATCTCCCATCAATTTTCTCAACAAAAATGCTGTCTTCTTCTCCTTCAAGTCCTTCTAACTCTTTATAGTCCCCTTCGTCCAACACCATACTTTCATCATAGACAAAAACATTGTCGCCAATTCTACTCACAATGTATTTATCTAGATCAATTTGACGATATATATCGTATATATCTCTCACTCTCGCTTTTTCTATCTCGGTTAAATCTTCAAAGTTGAGCCGTGGATTATAGTCGCTTTTTTCACAATCCTCTTTTCTATTCTTCCAAGGTGATTGTTCGTGAGTTAAATCTGTTAAGTACTGAGATGAGTAAGTGCCAAAAGCAAACTTAATAATTTTCAATAAGTTCAACGTTTCACTTGATATTTTTCCATTATCAGATTTAATGGATGACAATGAACCGTATTTGTGATCGATATAAATAGATTGGTATACAGGTCCATTTGTATAACCTATTGGCTGTTCATCTACTAGTTTTTCGTGGTTAATTGTGTAATTCATCATATCTGCAAAATAAATTAATTTGTTTAATGTCAAATTACCATCATAGCTGTTTTCTCCACTAGTCATGGTATTTTCTACAAACCATTTAGCAATAGTATTAACTCGATAAGTCATATGATCCCCTCCTCGTTCAAACCTATTTTTCACATCTTTTATCGCTAAAAATAGGTTTAAAAGGGCTGGGAAACCTATAAATAGTATCCCAACCTCATCGTAAAATTTCATCTATGTGCAGTGTGAAGAGTATCTTATTGCAGGTGCTACATTGCTTATATATATTATATAAAACTACAAGTACGCTATGTCAATTGTATATACGCACAATTATTTACTGATAACCATAAAAAAAACACGCCCGCTTCTCCATCGATAACGAACGTGTTTCTCCTTTTATTAACTTACCATGCAAATAAGCCTACAAATCCTGCTGTTAAGAGTGATACTAAAATCCCTGCTAATAACATCATCGGCACATATTTAGATACAAAGTCAGACGTTTTCTCATTAACAATCCCTTTCAATGTACCAATAATCATACCGATTGTTGAGAAGTTAGCAAATGAAATTAAGAATGTTGAAATGACTGCACGACGATGTGGATCATAGCTGTTCACTTCACCCGCGATTTCACCCATCACGACAAATTCATTCGTTACAATCTTCTTCGCCATTTGTTGTGCAACGATCCATGCATCATCAAAAGGCAAACCAAGTAACAATGCGAATGGATACATGAATACACCTAAGATTTGGTTCAAGCCAAAACCACCTTTAAGATGCATTAATGATGCGATGCCACCTGTAATTAAGTGGATTAAGCGATCTGCCAATTCAGCTAATGCAACAAAGCTGATAACAAACGCAATAATGATTAATACAAGCTTTCCGGCATTTAATACAGAATCTCCTAAGAATGAGAAGAACGGTTGACGTGCTTCATTAGAACGTATGTCGTAAATAATATCTTCATCCGCTTCAATCTTCACTGGATTTAAAATAGATGCGACAATCATCGCATTGACAATGTTTAATGGAATCGCTGTTAAAACGAGCTCTCCTGGAATCATTGTCACATAGGCACCGACAATGGCACCAGAGACTGAACTCATAGACATCATCGCAAGTGTAAGTACACGTGCTTCGTTCATACGTTTCAATTGTTCACTTGAAACCGCCAATGCTTCAGTATTCCCCAAGAACATCATCTCAATACCGAAGAAAGACTCAAACTTTGGTTGACGTGTTACTTTAGCAAGTACCCAACCGATACCACGAATCATCCATGGTAAAATGCGTAAATACATTAAAATATCAAAAAGTGGTACGACTAACAAGATTGGCAATAAAGCAGATACTGCCATATCCATTTGTTTGCCTGCCGTAAAACTACTAAACGCAAAGCCAATACCTGCAAATGCTGCATTAATTACCCAGGAAATACCTGCTGCTGCTTTTTCAACAACAAATGTACCTGCTGGGAAATATACGAAAAACCATGCCAAGATTAAGTTAAGCACAACTAAAACTGCCACAGAACCCCACTGAATATTTTTACGATCGCGTGAGAAAATAACAGCAACACCTAAAAATACCAGTAAACCTATGATATTAATTAATAAGAACATAACCCCTACCTCTAACCTTTCAAATATTTTAAATGAAATCAAAGTTATTATAACACGTGCTATTAGTTGTGAAAATGCAATTTGTGTGTCATGCAACATTACACTAAATAATAATAAAAATGCTGCCACAACTTTAATGTAATAACACTTGGCTATTTAACAACTATGTATGGCATATGCACAATTCAATCATGCACTGTCATATTCTACTTATCCTTATTTTTCTAAGATAATGTCATGAATTCCCTTTCATTTTTCGATAATTTTACACATTTGGCACTGAAAAGCTATTGCCACACCTTTTAAATAAAGGTATTCTATAAATGAAAATGATTATCATTAATGTTTAAGAAGTAGGTGATTGTATGATTCACGTAGCAAATGCTGAAGTAGGCACGCCATACCGTATCAAATCTCTAAATACAAATAATATGCAATTAAAGCACCGATTACGTGCACTCGGTTGTATTGAAGGTTGTGAAGTTTCAATACATCAAAAAGGACTTTTCAAAGGCCCTTGCACACTTAACGTCAACGGTCAACAAATCTGTGTCCGTAACTGTGATGCCTGCGATATTCGCCTGGAGCACAAATATGAGTAGTACATACTGTATCTTAGGAAATCCTAACGTTGGTAAAACATCTTTGTTCAATGCACTCACTGGCTCTTATGAATACGTGGGCAACTGGAGCGGTGTAACAGTAGAGAAAAAGATTGGTCAACTCAAACAAAAGTCCGGTCAGTTAGTCGATTTACCTGGTATTTATGACCTTGTACCGATTTCCCGAGATGAAACAGTCGTAACGAATTATTTACTTAACGAACAATTTGATGGCATGGTTAACATTATTGATGCCGCACAAATCGAACGTAACTTTAACTTAACCATTCAATTAATGGAGTTTGGCGCACCACTTCTTATCGGATTAAACATGGTCGATGTCGCAAGTAAACGCGGCATTCGTATTGACCATCAAAAACTAATGACGCAATTGCGCACACCGATTATTCCAGTAATTGCAAGAACAGGCAAAGGGAGCAGTGATGTCTTAAAAGCGTTAAGTGATCATCATGTATCATCAAGACGTCCCCTTGTGATTGATTATGGCGAAGATGTGGAAGCGCTCATTACATCGCTGATTACACACTTACCTGAAACATTATCATTGGCATCTAAGCATTATCGCTTTTTAGCCATTCAATATTTGTTAGGCAATCCTGCCGTTCAACAATATTTCGGTGCAGATTTATGTAAAGTATTAGATGAAACGATCGCATCACATACAAGCCTTGCAGACGTTGACATTGCACAGCACATTCAGCAACAACGTCAAGCATATATCAATCAATTATTGGCTGACACGGTGACATATCCAGATGCACGTAAACACCATGTCACGGAACGTGTCGATGCATTATTAACACACAAAATCTTAGGTATTCCAATTTTCCTTGGTATTATGTGGTTGATTTTCCAAACGACCTTCACATGGATAGGAACACCGCTTTCCGACAAGCTAGATGAATTTTTCGGTGGGCCATTAACGGATTTTGCCAAACAAGCGATGACATCGTTAGGCATCTATCTAGCACTACAAGACCTTGTAACTGATGGTATTATCGCCGGTGTTGGTGGTGTTCTAGTGTTCGTCCCACAAATCCTTGTGCTATTCTTCTTCATTTCATTGTTGGAAGACTCTGGGTATATGGCACGTATCGCAGTTATAATGGATCGTATTATGGAAGGCTTTGGACTTAACGGAAAGTCATTTATCCCAATGATTATCGGTTTTGGCTGTAACGTACCCGGCATTATGGCCGCACGTAGTATTGAGGAAGAAAAAGAACGACTCACAACGATTCTCATTGCACCATTCATGTCGTGTTCTGCGCGTTTACCTGTTTACGCATTATTCGTTGGTATTTTCTTCGCGCAAAATCAAGCACTCATCGTTTTAAGCTTATACGTACTTGGTATCGTTATTGCATTAATCGTGAGTTGGATTTTATCAAAAACCGTTCTGAAAAAAGATACATCGATTTTTGTCGTAGAATTACCACCTTACCGCTTACCGTCAATTAAGACATTATGGCGTAGTACATGGGAAAAAGGAAAAGGATTCGTTAAAAAAGCAGGTACATTTATTTTCGCCGGTTCTGTCATTATTTGGTTGCTCAACTATGCTGGACCAAGTGGTGTTGATGTACCAATTGAAGAAAGCTTCTTGCATATGATTGGAGCAGCCATTGCACCTATTTTAGTACCGCTCGGCTTTAGTTCATGGCAAGCAGCAGCAACGCTCATCCCTGGCTTTTTAGCAAAAGAAGTCATTGTCAGCGCCATGGCGATTATCTATGCCGTGAATGACGATGCACTCGTATCAATGGTATCAACACATTTCACAGCATTATCAGCGTATTCATTCATGGTCTTCATCCTATTATATGTCCCATGTTTAGCAACGATTGCCGCAATTCGCAAAGAAACAACATCATGGAAATGGACATTATTCGCAGGAACGTACCCATTTGTCATTGCATACGTTATCTCAATGGCAATCTACCAAATTGGCTCGCTATTTATATAAGGAGGTTACATGATGACATTATTGATTAACTTACTACTAATTGCACTGATTGTCGGCTATTCCGTCTTTGTATTAGTTCGCTATATCAAACGTTCTAAGCAAGGAAAATGTAGTGCGTGTGGTAGCAGTAAACAGTGTCCAACTGAAAACCTTCCGAAGCATTTGCAGTGACATCGTAACAATCCCCCTTATGCAGCTCGAAAACTGTATAAGGGGGATTTCTCTATTTACATATTTCGTTGTGTTAAGCTTTGTGTCTCCACAAATTGTTGATACTTCTCATGTGTCTGCATCAATTCTTCATGACGTCCAACACCCGTAACTTTCCCTTGATCAAGGAAAATAATTTGGCCCGCTTTCTTAATCGTAGACAGTCGGTGCGCAATAACCACCGTTGTACGATTCGTCATTAAGGTATCTAGTGCCTCTTGAATTTTACGTTCACTTTCACTATCTAAGTTGGCTGTCGCTTCATCCAATAATAAGATATCCGGATTTTTAACAAAACTTCGCGCAATATCAATACGCTGTCTTTGCCCACCTGATAACTTCAAGCCACGTTCACCAACGATCGTATCGTAGCCTTGTTCAAACGCCATAATAAAGTCGTGACAATGTGCCAAACGTGCGTAATGCATTAATTCGTCATCAGACACTTCTCGATCAATACCATATAAAATATTGTCGCGAATCGTCCCATTCATCATTGCGTTACTTTGCATGACATAGCCAATTTTACGACGCCAGTCTGTGAGTGATAGCTGATATATCGACGCATCATGGTACGTAATGTCTCCTTGTGACACATCGTACATCCGTTCAATCAAGCTGAATATCGTACTTTTACCTGAACCAGACGGCCCAACAAATGCGGTTACTTCGCCCGGTGCAATACGAAACGATACATCTTCCAACACCGGTTGTGATTCATAGCCAAATGTCACATGATTAAATGCCAAGTCGCCTGAAGGAATGGTATGTGCCGTATCTGGTGCGGTAATACTTTCCAAAGGTTCATGTAAGATTTCATCAATTCGACTACTCGCCCCGACCGCTTTTTTATAATCCGTCACCAGTGTCGACAAGTTGATGAGCGGCATCGACAAGTTCAATACGTAAAAAATCATTGCGACTAACGTACCCGCTGAAATAGCACCTGATGCGATGCGTAAACCGCCAAAACCTAAAATAATCCCAATCGTTGCCAGCATAATAATACCTGATATCGGTTGAATGACTGCCGCGATTTTCGCTTGTTTCAAACCTAGACGATAAATCTCAGATAGGTTTTTATGTGCTTTATCCAGTTCTAGTTTCTCTGTATTGGATACTTTCACAAGACGCATTTCCGTTAACACACGCCCTAATAAACCGCTAAACTCCGCAATTTCACTTTGTGTATTTTTAGATATTTTCTGCATAACTTTACCGAGTGGCATCATCACAATGACAAAAAGTGGAATCGTAATAAACGTCATTAATGTCATTTGCCAATCTAAAATAAACAGCATAATAAATGAGCCGATTAACGTAATAATAGACGGAAATATGTTTGGTAGTTTTTGAGAGATAAAGTCGTTAATGACCTTCGTATCATCTGTTAAACGACTCATCAGTTGACCACTTTCGTTTTTGTCGAAAAATGGCATTTTCAAATGGATGATATGTTGCCATAAAACGGAACGAATTGAGTAGATCATCTTTTCTCCAATTTTGTTGAGTAAGTAGTAGCCCACGCCGCTCAATATTGCATTCAATAAGAAGACAGCAATAAGTGCGCCGATAAACCAAGGATTAATGGATGATAGCGTAAACTTATCGACCATTTGTCCGGTAAATAATGGCACTAAAAGACCACTTAGGCTTCCTAATGACGAAATGATGACGGCTACGATAATCAATCCGACAGGCCAAGTGATTTTCTTCAATAAATAAATGAGTGGATTGTTCGACTTCATAAGTAGCATACCTCGTTTGACTAAATTCTAAATTTAAGACTCCCTTCACGCTTACAGCAGAGTGCGGGTTGTCTGACCTGCAACACGCTAATCTTGAATGCTATGTCATTGCATATCGAGACGGTACGTTTTATCTTCTAAACCGTTTGTGCTAGAATTGATATGTTATTTTGCATTAAATCCGATGCATATTAAGGGAGTACATTATGAAAAAAATAATATATGCTATTGTCGTTGTATTCTTCGCTACGACTATTATAACACCTTTTACAAAAGCATACACACTGACGCCGGTTGAGATGGCGCAACAAGCGGGTTATGGTGTTGATGAACGTTATCAACCTGAAGGACTTGTGAGTATTAGTCATACGGGACAAGTGCTTTATAGCTATGACGCACATCAGCAATGGAATCCTGCTTCAATGACAAAACTGATGACAATGTATTTGACATTGAAAGCGGTGAATGAAGGTAAGCTCTCTTTAACAGACACCGTTAAAATTACAGACGAGCACTATCGTATGTCGACATTACCGGAGTTAAGTAATACGAAATTGTATCCAGGCGAAACCTATACGATTGCTGAGTTACTACAGATTACGGTATCTGCATCAAGTAATGCGGCATCTATTATTCTTGCCAATGAAGTATCCAAGAACACTTCCGACTTCGTTGACTTGATGAATCAGACGGCCAAAGATTTAGAGATGAATGATACGCACTATGTGAACCCAACAGGCGCTGAAAATGACTTGTTACAAGACTTTGCGCCGGAACGATACAGTAATGAGGGATCCACTGTTACGTCAGCACACGACTATGCCATTCTCGCACAGCACACTGTGGCTGACACGCCTGATATTTTGCAATTCACGAAAGAGGTCGCACCGACACAACATGGTGTAACGTATTATACGTTTAACAATCTATTAGAAGGTGCTGATATGAGCGTACCTGGTACGGATGGTTTAAAAACAGGTTCTAGTGACGTTGCAGACTATAATAGTACTGTCACAACAAAGCGTGATAATTTCCGTATTTACAGCGTCATTCTAGGTGCTGGCGATTATGTCAATCTCGGTGGCGAAAAGCAACGTGATATGATGAGTGCGAGCGTGATTAATGCAATGTTCGATCAATACGAGTACCGCAAAATCCTTTCAAAAGGGTATCATACGATTAACGGCACACAGTATTACGTCTTGGAAGACCTTTACGATGTTGTCCCTAGCGATATGAAAAACACTTACAATTTCGTCGTTAAAGACGGGAAAGTTCACATTGATTACCAACGTGATTTTATTTCAAAAGCGTATGGTCCACCAAGCGTCAAAGTAGAAAGACCTTTTATTCACGGCTCTAAATCCGTTGTCACATCAAGCTGGGAAGCACACCCTGTCTTGACGACAATCGGTCTATTCTTCTTAGTTATGTTCTTTAGTATCATCATCTACTATATTTTATTGCGTTTCCACAAATAACCAAAAACAAGCGCTCTTCTCTATAAACTAGAAAAGAACGCTTGTTTTTTATTTGGCATCTTTGCCGTATAGTTCTTGTTTAATTTGTGTTGTTGAAATACCTTCTGTACGTTTTAAGTAAATAACTTCACACTTATCTTTTAAGAAGTCGAATTCGCCTTCCCAATCGTGCCCCATCACAAACGTATCAATATCGTACTTCTCAACATCCGTCATTTTTTGTTCCCAATCATGCTCCGGAATGACTAGATCGACATAGCGGATAGACTCTAACATCATCTTGCGTTGCTCATAATCATAATACGATTTTTTGTTCTTGATTTGGTTAAACTCATCACTAGATAGTGCCACAACTAAATAGTCGCCTAGCTCACGTGCACGGCGTAACAATTCAATGTGACCATAGTGTAAAAGATCATACGTTCCATATGTAATTACACGTTTCATCTCTACAACTCCTTCAATCTATTCATTTCTATAACATCTACAAAATTATAGCACATGTACACATGCAGCTCAAATTTCGTTCGTTATATTCGGACGACTTTGTCCACGTAATTCATCAGCTGATGTACACTTTCCTTCGTATTAAATGTATGCCAATCTTCAAATAACGGTTCAAGATTCCCCTGCGCAAGTCGCTGATACAACGCTGTTTCTGTATAGACTTTATACGTATTCGGTATTGCCTCATAATACGCATTCAATCCGCGTACCCGTTCATAGTCTTGTGCATCATACACATAGAAAATGGCTGGCTTACCAATCAAGCTTGCTTCAATGGCGAGTGAACTGTAATCCGTTATAATCACATCAGCAAGGATTAATAACTCATACGTACTCAAAGTCACCCGTTGTTCCGTGTCCGGTGGCTGAATGGCTGGATGATACTTACTTAACAGCGTATAGTCGGGTAACGTACGTTCAAATGCTTGTTGGTCTATCACTCTGTTAGCCTGTCCACCTTCACGATATGTTGGAAGATACACTGCCACCTTATTTTGAATCCCTAATTGTTGCTTGAGTTCACGTTGTTGCTGTGAAACATCTATTTCTAAATAATAGGCTAAACGCGGAATACCAAAGTTTAAAAATTGATGCTCTGCAACGCCAAATGACCGTTCAAAACAATGGGCCATCTGTGAACACCCTACTAGATATTTATCCGTTGCATCATATACTGCTTGATACTGTGCGACACTTTTTCGATCATGCTCGTTTACCGCGTGATCTTCCAATCCAAAGTTTTTCAAAGCCCCCGCCGCATGCCACGTCTGTATCACTGTCTGATTAGCTTGTTTCTTAAAGGCACCAAATAAGTGATAATACGTGTCGATAAATATGACTTTGGCTGTTGATAACGCACGTAATTGACGATATAAATTACGCTGTGCAAGTGATTGACACGCTACATTCTTCTTATTTGTCAACGCTTGAAAATGCGTTTCCTTAGTAAATACAGTTACGCGATAACCACGTTCTATCAATTGATCAATAATAGGTAACATATCTTCCTTGAACGTCATCATAACGACAATATGATCACGTTGTACACATTGCTTGGCACATAACATCTGTATTAGCGATACGAATATCAAATACAGTTCTTTAATGATATAGCGCACCATTCATCCCACCTCTTTATATTTAGTCGCTTCATATTGAAAAGCGCCTCCAACACAGAATACTGCATTGAAGGCGTTTCTTGTTATTACATAAAATCAGCAAAGTAATCTCTATAACGCACATGCATCATGGAACCTACTACAAAGAAGAAAAGTACAACAAAGACATTGTAAAGTGCTAGTTCCCAATGCGTGATGAAATACCATTCTTTAAAGAGAATCGCGGCACGATAACTTTCCGCAATAAAATAAATAGGATTTAACATCATAATCTTTTCAACGATTGAACCTGTTTTAGGCACCCACAAAATCGGTGATGCATAGAAAAGTACGCGAAGTAACGCTTGCATCGCCATCTGTGTATCTCGCACTAATACCGATAACGTAGATGTTAAAAGCGTTATAGATGATGCAAATAAAAATGCAAACGGAATATATATAAATAGTTGAATAATATATATTGATGGCATAATACCTGCAATCGCACATAAAATGATAATACCGCCCACTAAAGCCAAATGCCCATACAATTTACTTGTAATAATGTAAGTTGGGATAATCGACAGTGGAAAGTTCATCTTCGCCACATGGTTGTATTTATTTGTAATAGACTTTGTTCCTTCCAGCACGCCTTGGTTAATAAAAAACCACATACTAATACCCACTAAGAGCCAATATATAAAAGGCGTCCCTTCAATAGCACTATTACTGCGGATTCCTAGACCAAAGACAAACCAGTATACCAAGATTTGAATCGTTGGGTTGATCATCTCCCAAGCCAAACCTAAATAGTTACTGTGATTTGAAAGTTTCAACTGGAATTGCGCTAATCTTTGAATTAAATAAAAGCTTTTAAAATGCTCTTTTAACACTATCGCTACAGAATTCATTATTTACCACGCTTTCGTTTCGTACGTACGATTATGCAAATGTGTGTGTTGCTCAAACAACTGTACAAACATCGCAACCTCATGTATTCTTGATATTGAAATATAAGCTTTTCAACTGATTGGTTCATACACTAGAACCGAAGCATTTCAATAACTTTACTTATTTAACATCCACTTAGTAATATATTATAATCTATATACGTAGATTAGTGAAAGTAAAACTCATGAATTTTGATATAAAATTAAAGTAAGGACTGTAATAACATGAATCCAACCGTTAAGATTGATCACGTTACAAAAGAATATCGCATATATCGTAACAACAAAGAACGTATTAAAGATGCTTTGTTGCCTAAAAATAAAAACAAGACTTTCTATGCGCTGAATGATATTTCATTTAATGCATATGCAGGTGATGTTATCGGGCTTGTAGGTATCAATGGCTCTGGTAAATCAACCTTGAGTAATATTATCGGGGGCTCTCTCTCAGCAACGAAAGGGAAAATCACACGCAATGGTGACGTTAGTGTTATCGCCATTAATGCTGGGCTTAACGGCAACTTAACAGGTATGGAAAATATTGAATTTAAAATGTTATGTATGGGGTTCACAAAGAAACAAATTAAAGAACTCACACCAAAAATCATCGAATTCAGCGAACTAGGCGAGTTCATCTATCAACCTGTTAAAAAATATTCAAGCGGGATGCGCTCAAAGCTCGGATTCTCTATTAGTGTTACAGTAGACCCTGAAATTCTTGTCATTGACGAAGCGCTATCTGTCGGCGACCAAACATTCACACAAAAAAGTTTAAATAAAATATATGAATTTAAAGAAGCTGAAAAAACCATTTTCTTTGTCAGTCACAACTTACGACAAGTCCGCGAATTCTGTACTAAAATTGCATGGATCGAAGCAGGACGTCTGAAAGCAATCGGCACTGTCGATGAGGTGCTACCACAATATGAAGCATTCCTCAAAGACTTTAAAAAGAAATCAGTTAAAGAACAAAAAGCATTTAGACAACAATTAGATGAAAATCGTTTTGTAATAAAATAAACAATGCGCGCAATTATGGTTTCTTTTACTGTAATTGCGCTTTATTTATAAGGGGGCTATTAGAATGGACTTTTATCCTATGCCAATGTTTAACAAACTACTCGTACATGACATTGAAAAGTCAGCAAAGTGGTATGAAAAGACTCTCGGATTTAAAAGCGTCTTCAAATTTAGAGATTCAAACAACCATGTACTTATGGATCATTTAAGATTAGACAAGTATCAAGATATTATGTTGATTGCGAGCGATCATTTCGAAGTCGGCAACAGTGTTTATTTAAATATCGCGATAAAAGATATTGAAGTAAAAGCACAAAACATCTCACCAAAATTTGTTGTATCTGAACTTGAAGAACAACCTTGGAACGCAAAAGAGATGACGATTAAAGATCCTGATGGTCATTTAATTACCCTCACACAATCCAACATCACTGATGCTGAATTTGACCAACTCATGAAACAAGTATCTAAAACATATTAAAGTAACAGGCGGTTGGGACATTAATACAAACATTCAAATTAAACTTGAGATTTTATGTATATGGCAGTAGCTGACTGGTATGAAAATACGCTTTTACAAGCTTTTTCATTCCTAGTCAGCCTTGCCGGGGTGGGACAGGAATCTTTTTAGAAAAATGAGATTCCTGTCCCACTCCCCTTTCTGCTACTATTTACGCTTGATTTTCTGTTTTACGACCGCCCAAAGAAATTTTGGTATTCTTTGAAGTCGTTTGATTCGTTTTAAATCCTTAAGACTGCGGTAGAGCCACTCTAAGTTCAACTTACGCCAAATTAACGGCGCACGTTTCACTTCTCCACTAAAGACATCTATCGCACCACCGACCCCCATCATACATGTATGCTCAAAATACTGACGATGATGTTGAATCCACTGTTCTTGTTTCGGATAACCCATGCCGACAAAAATAAAGTCTGGGTTAAATGCACGTATCTCATCGACAACATTCATATCATCAAGGGACGCAAAGCCGTGATGACCTGCGACAACACTGTTTGGATATTGTTGTTGAATCTTGTGCACTGCTTTGGCGACTACCTTATCCGTTGCACCTAATAAAAATACGCGCTTGCCTTCTTGATGTGCAATCTTCAAGCACGTTTCCATCACTTCAATACCTGGTACACGTTCTTGTAGCGGCGTTCCAAGTAATCGTGCAGCTTTCACAATACCGGTGCCGTCCGGTATGATGTAGTCTGCTTGTTCAATTAAACGTTGATATGCCGGTGTTTCTGAAGCATAGTGTACGATTTCAGGATTGGCTGTCACAATAAATAAATTATGTGGTGTTTTCGTACGACTATATGTTAAAATCGCTTGATGCATATTTGATAGCGTCACATCATCAAATAGAATACCTAAGACATTCACTTGACGCTCAGGTTGATATGGTTGGTATCTCGTATGTTCTGAAGGTGTTGACGTATTCATCAACAAACCTCCTCTCATCTATTTTCTTTTGTATTGCTTTCACTTTACCATGTCGCAGCAGAAAATTCATCCCAATACTAATAGTTATCACTTGTATAAAATTTCTATACTTCTAATTTTTCATGTTATACTCCAAAAAATATAAAATAAGGTGTGAATTATATGACAAATGCATTCAATTTACCAAACGGCTTTTACTATTTCCCACAAGATGATGAACTCACAGCAGCGAGACGACAAGCTCATAGTTGGCGTACACAAATTAACAATGCTGAAAGCTTGGACGAACGCCACGCTATTGTTAAAGAAGTCTTTGCACGTACAACGGATTCTTTTTATATCGAACCGACCATTTATTTCGATTATGGTACCAATATTTCTATCGGTGACAACTTTTATGTTAATGCCAATTCGACATGGCTAGATGCTGCAACAATTACAGTTGGTGACAATGTAAAAATTGGTCCGAACGTTCAATTGATTACAATTAACCATCCGCTTAATCCTGACGAGAGACGTACCGGTATCGAGTATGCAGCACCTATTGCTATTGAAGATGATGTTTGGATTGGTGCGGGTGTTATCATTTTACCAGGGATCACAATTGGACAGGGGGCAACCATTGCAGCTGGGTCTGTTGTTACAAAAGATGTACCTGCTCACACAGTTGTTGGAGGTAATCCTGCAAAAATCCTTAAACATTTATAAGTCCTAAGTCTGTAGCATACAAAGCCGATTGACGGTATACTCTACATAAATATGCATTTAGAAAGGATTACTATTTATGAATGAACACACATGGCTTGTCTCGCCTATCCCTATCTCGGTCTTGCTATTGTTGGCGATTACTGGCATGTATTTGCTGAGTTACTATTATCGCAGCCACCCTATCTTGTCTATGCTTAGTATTGCGATGAACTACTTGCCCGTTCTGACGCATGAGTTTGGGCACGTGCTCTTTAATCGTCTGAGCGGTGGACGTGTGGTAGATTTTGTTGTCGTGATGACACGACGCGAACGTCAAGCGACTGGCCAACAAGGCTACGCGGTAACGCAAAGTAAGAGTCGTATTGGTCAAATCTTTACGACAATCGGTGGCTACATTATGCCGCCACTCATGCTTAGTATCGGCTTAATTATGCAAAGTAAGGGACAAGGCGTTATTTTCATCTTATTATACATCGGTATCTTTTTGTACTTTACAATCGTGACTTCTAGAAAGGTCGCACCTATCATTATCATTGTGTTACTATGCGGCATTATCTATCTAGGTCTACAATCAGAAAATCTACAGAATTATTCATTAATCTATATGCTGGTTTATCACTGGTTACTCGGAACATTATTTGGCGAAGTGATACAATCCTCGATTACCATAGCACAACTTACCTTTGCACGACCGCAACCTAGTTGGGACGGTACAGCATTACGTGACTTAACACACGTGCCAACCATTGTTTTTTCAGCATTATGGATTTTACTCAACGGCACGAGCGTTTATTATTTATGCCAACAACTTTTCTTAGAGCCGAGTACACGCCCGATCCTTTCTTTATTACCATTGCTTCCTTTCACATAATTAAAATGCGTACACAACAATGAAATCTCACTTCACTGTTGATGTACGCATTTTTTAATCTTCTTGCTTCTCTGCAAAAATAACTGCTGCATTACTGTAGCTTAAAATAACTGTTTCTTTCTTGCTTTCTAACTCGAGCATTTGGTTAATATCATCTTTGCGCTTAATCGTCACAACGTCACCGATAGACATCGCTCTGCTTGATAAATATACGAGCAAATCTGTTTTATCACGCACACGTCGAATCACAACCGTATCGCCTTCATTAAATGATTGTAACGATGTGCGGTAACGCTCTTCAAACGCGCCATCTCTTGGAATGACACCACCATGTGGACACGTCTCTGGGTATTCTAATAATGCGTCAAGTCGATCGACAAACAACTGAGACACACGATGCTCTAACACTTCCGCTTCCGCATGCACTTCTTCCCATGTATAGCCTAAAACCTCTATTAAAAACAACTCAATCAAACGATGACGCTTAATAATATCTAATGTATATTGCAAGCCAATTGCTGATAACTTCGTCCCTTTATAAGGCTTCGTTTCAACATATCCTTCTTTTTCTAGTCGGCCTACCATCTCAGTGACAGACGGTGGTTTGATATTCAAAGCCTGAGAGAGTGTTTTGTTAGATACGTATGTATTGATACCATCATGACTCAAAATCGCCTTGAGATAATCTTCCTTTTCTTCCGTTAACATACCTTCACCTCTTGAACAGATTACATCCATTGTATCATAAAATACATTGACATCAGATATTTTAAGTATATAATATAAATTAGTTAGGATTACCTAAATTAAAAGTAAGAAGGTGTTAAAATGCTCTCCATCAAAGATTTGAATTTATATTTAGGTCGTAAGCATGTATTAAAAGAGATTACATTGCAACTGCCACTACATGGAGAAATGATTGGCATTATGGGACCTAATGGTAGCGGTAAATCTTCACTTATCAAATCACTGATTGGAGAATTACCTGCCAACGGAACAATCACACTTAACGAACAACCTATTAAGCAATGCTTAACAGATATCACATATATCCCACAAAAGTCACTTCTCGACTTGGAATTCCCTATTAGCGTGGAAGATTTAGTGTTATCCGGTTGTTATCAAGATGCTGGATGGTTCAAACGTATTCCTAAAAAGATGAAACAACGTCGAGACGAACTCCTCCACGAACTGTCACTTTATGAATTGCGTAAACGTTCTCTTAATGCCTTGAGTGGCGGTCAATTGCAACGTGTTTATATTGCTCGCGCGCTCATGTCGGAAAGTGAAGTCTATCTACTCGACGAACCATTTGTCGGCATAGATTTTAAAAGTGAAGCCATTATTCTTAAAAAGCTAGAAGAATTGAAAGCAAATGGCAAACTTATTTTAATTGTGCATCATGACTTAGCAACAGCTGATCAATACTTTGATCGTATTTTACTACTCAATCAGTCTGTGCAGTTTTTCGGGGATAGCGCCGAAGCACTCAAACCGGAACATATCGAGTCTGTCTTTTTAAGCAGACATACAATGCCACGGTCTGACGAAAGTAATCAGCAGAGAAAGGAGTCAGTACATCATGCCGTTCATCCAACATCTTTTTGAGTATCAGTTTCTATCACGTGCGATGCTTACAGCTGTACTCGTCGGTATTGTATGTGGTGTCGTCGGTTGTATCATCATACTTCGCGGCTTGTCACTCATGGGTGATGCGATGAGTCATGCCGTATTACCAGGTGTTGCATTGTCGTTTCTATTTCATATTCCAATGTTTATCGGGGCACTGATTACCGGTATGTTAAGCAGCATTCTGATTGGCTATATTTCAGATGCTTCTAAAACTAAAAAAGACGCTGCAATCGGCATTACATTTACCGCATTTTTAGCGTCTGGGATTATTCTAATTAGTGTTATTCACAGTGCAACCGACCTTTACCATATTTTATTTGGTAATATTTTGGCGATTACACAATCTGCCTTCTATACGACTTTGGTTGTCAGCACGATTGTCGTTGCGCTGATCATTGTTTTGTATCGTCCACTCAAAATATCAACACTTGATCCTGTATTTAGTCGCATGAGTGGCTTAAATACAACGGTCATCCACTATTTTGTCATGTTATTGTTAGCACTCGTTATTGTCGCAAGTGTTCAAACAGTTGGTGTCATTCTAGTGGTTGCATTACTGATTACGCCAGCCTCAACCGCGTATTTAATTACTAATAAACTCTCAACAATGATGCTGACTTCTAGTATTTTCAGCGTCATCAGTGCGACATTCGGCATTTATTTAAGCTTTAAATTCAACTTACCAAGTGGTGCAGTGATTGTGCTTATCGCAACATTGTTATATGCCGTCACTTTCATCATTTCAAAAATTATTCAATCTAATCATAAAGGAGCGTATCAAACAACATGATCAAACGTATACTTACATTATGTGTCTTAATGCTTGTATTAACAGCATGTAGTTTTAACAACGACAACTCTCATGAAAAGGTAAAAGTTGTCACAACAAACTCTATTCTTGGCGACATGGTTAAAAATATTGCAGGTGACAAAGCAGATGTTCACAGCATTGTCCCAGTTGGTCAAGACCCACACGAATACGAAATTAAACCAAAGGACGTTCAAGCACTAACAGATGCTGACGTTGTTGTCTATAATGGCTTCAACTTGGAAAGTGGTAACGGCTGGTTCGAGAAAGCGTTGAAACAAGCAGACAAATCATTAGATGATAAATCTGTCGTACGTGCAACACAATCCGTGAAACCAATCTACTTGAAACACGGTGGCAAGTCTGAGGATATGATTGACCCACACGCGTGGTTAAGTATTAAAAACGGTGTGCAATATGCGAAAAACATTCAAGCAGCTTTAATTAAAGCAGACGACGCACACAAAAAAGATTACCAAAAACAAGGTGATGCATATATTCAAAAATTAGAACAACTGAGTGAAAAGAGTCAAAATAAATTCCAAGATATTCCTAAAGAACAACGTGCGATGATTACAAGTGAAGGTGCTTTTAAATACTTCGCACAACAATATGACATTACACCTGGATATATTTGGGAGATTAATACAGAAAACCAAGGTACACCACAACAAATGAAACAAGCGATTGACTTCGTGAAACAACATCACATTAAAAACTTGCTTCTTGAAACAAGTGTCAGTGATAAGAGTATGAAGAGTCTAGGAGAAGAAACAGGTGCCAAAATTTATGGTACGGTTTACACAGACTCTATCGGTAAAAAAGGCAGCGATGGCGACTCATACTACAAAATGATGGAAAGTAACATTGATACCATTCATCAAAGTATGGTTAAAAACAATCAATAAGATAGACAAAAGCAGCACATGTCATATTCGCGTGACGTGTGCTGCTTTTCTGTTAATCCATAACATTTATATCTCGGTTCAAACGATTTAAATGACTCCTTAAACTTTATTCTGTCATATGTAAACAATATTTATTTAAGTTATGATTAAATCTAATACTAATCGATTGATTCATTAAAATATTATTGAAATGAATGATAGTATGTTATACACTAAAAAAAGAGTTTTGATTTATCTAGATTCTTAACTCCTAACATAAAATTGAAGGACGTGCGTTATTCATTATGAATTGTAAAAAATGCGGTAATACAATCACAAATACAGAATTATTCTGCAGCAAATGTGGAACAAAAACAGAAAAGCATCATACCCAGCAAAATAACCAAACTTCTACAAATCAGGTTAACAGTGATAATACTTTGCAAAATGATTTCACAAGCCAATTTGGGGCTTCAGCTAGTAAAGTAAAAAGTAGTAAGTCAGCTAGTCATAAACAAGAATCCAATTTCCAACAAAGAAATAGTACAGTAAATCAAAAATTTGGGGCTTCTGTATCCAAATCCTCCAACAACAAAGGTGTTGTAGATAACATTAAGAGTATTTTTTCTCTAGATGACAAAAATGAATGGATGAAGCGTTATATTATTTCAGTATGTTATTTTATGTTTAGTATGATATCCTTCGTAGACCATCCAGGGGTTACATTATTATCATTTTTCATTGTTAATGCCTTATTATTCCCGTTAATATTGTGCATTTATGACCATTTTGCACGAAAACTTTTTAAAAAAACCAACTATTTTGAAGATGTTAAAAATATAGGAGGAGGATTTGCTACTGTAAAATTAATGATTAAATTTTTCTTTTTATCATTTGTCTGGACTTTCTCATTTTTACTAGGTATACCTGCTCTTATTTATTTATACTTATTAGCCCAAAAATTAAACTAGGAGGGATTGAACATGAAAAAACCCATAAGTGTTGGAAAGGGGTTTAGAAAAATCAGTTTGCAAAAACTTATTGATGAAACTCATGTTCCAAGCGACACAGTAGTACTATTTGATGCTATACCCGATCACAAATATACACTTTCTGGAAATGGTATAGCATTTACAAACACTTCTCTTACATTTAAAGGGGACGGCCCACCTGAAAATGTCGTTATAGCTACACCTTTGTCAATATCCAACTCTAAAGTTACTTTAAAAAATTTAACAATCGACGTAACATCTCATCGAAATAATGCAATTTTTATTAAAAATAGTACTGTCACTCTAGAAAATATCATTGCAAAAGGTCATAAAGACTTTCCAACAATCTATATTGATGAGTACAGCACTGTTACAATTCACAATACAACATCAATAACACAAAATGATAATATTTTTTCATTAGTAATTAGAAAAAGATCACAAGCGTCTATTCATAATTCCTTATTAAACAGTATAAATATAATAGATAATGCTACCGTGCAGTTACATAATAATTTAATAAATGGTAGTATCGAAATTCGTGATAATAGTAAGCTTGAAGCAACTAATATCCATATTAATAATGAGAATCATTATATGGATATCCAACTATCAAAGCAAAGTGAAGTTTTTTTAAATTCATTAAATATTATAAACGGTTTATATAAAGCAGAGGTGAATGAAAGCTATTTATCTATTAACAATATTAATACCAATCATTCAAAACAATTTTTAATTTTTAAAGATGATTATTCAGATGTTGTTGGAGATGGCTTTGAAGTAATTAATCACAATGAGACAATTCAAGAAGGTCTTGAGTTCTACTCCCCCAATAATGAATATCCGACTGAAGTTGAAACGATAAATAGTACTAACAATCATGAGTATGCGCCAAAAAGTAATGAATATGCGACTGAAAATGAAATGATAAATAACACTAACAATCATGAGTATACACCAAAAAGTAATGAAGTATCACAGTTAAAAGCATTGGATGAATTAAATAGTCTAATTGGTTTAAATTCTGTTAAAGAAGTAACCAGAAAATTCATTGCGATAGCCAACACAAATAAAATTAAACAGGAAAAAGGCCTTCTGACTAAAAAGCCTGCAATGCACTCTATGTTCATTGGTAACCCTGGTACAGGAAAAACTACTGTAGCAAGATTAATTGCTCGTGCACTATATGAAGAAGGAGTCATTTCAGAAAATAACTTTGTAGAAGTTTCACGTCAAGATTTAGTTTCTGAATATATTGGTAAAACTGCATCACAAACATTAGAAATTCTAGAGAGTGCAAGAAATGGTGTACTTTTTATTGATGAGGCTTATACATTAACATACGGAGACCAGGACAAAGGACTAGGTCAGGAAGCTATAGATACAATACTAAAATATATGGAAGACCATAGAGAAGAAATTATGATTATTTTTGCTGGTTACACCAATGAAATGATGTCATTTAAAAATTCTAATCCAGGATTGGCTTCAAGAATTCCTTATACATTTGACTTTGAAGACTACACAATTGATCAATTAGTAGAAATCGGAAACGCTGATTTAATATCTCAAAATTATAAGTTTAATACAGAAACATACAGTGAAATCTTAAGAAAAGCATATCGAAATGGGTTTGACAATAGTAACGCGCGATGGGTCCGCAACTTTAATGAACAGTTAACATCTCAGCAAATGCAAAGAGTTTATCAGAACAATAATCTTTCGAATGATACTTTGCTAACTATAACTGATGAAGATTTAGCTATTTTTGATCCTAAAAATGATACATCTGATAAAAGTCTTCAAAATCTATTAGATGAGCTCAATGCATTAATTGGTCTAACTAGAGTGAAAGAACGTGTAAATGCAATTGTTAATGAAGTAAAGATTAATCAATTGTTAGAAGAACAAGGCCATCACGTGTCTAAAAGTAACTATCACATGGTGTTTACCGGTTCTCCTGGTACGGGTAAAACAACAGTTGCAAGATTATTATCAGAGATTTTTAAATCTTTAGGCCTACTGACAAAAGGACATCTAATTGAAACAAATCGCAGTGAATTGATAGGAAGTTATATAGGACATACGGAGAAAAATACAAAAGAAAAGATAGAACAATCTATGGGTGGTGTGTTGTTTATCGATGAAGCTTATCAGTTAACACCAAAAGATGCCAGTTCTAATGATTTTGGAGTATTGGCTGTTGAGACGCTTATTACTCATCTAGAAAATAAACGCGGCCAATTCATTGCTATTTTTGCTGGGTATGAAAATGATATGGAACATTTTCTTAATGCTAATGAAGGATTAAAATCACGTATTCCTTATACAATACATTTCGATGACTATCTACCTTCAGAGGTTGCTGATATTGTCGTAATGAAACTGCAAAGTGAATCGTGGAAATTCAATGAACATTTACTACGAGAAATTGTAGAAAACAAATATCGAAATGAAGAAAAATCAAAGCAATCTAATGGTAGATGGGCACGAAATTTTGTTCAAGATTTATTAGTAAGACATAAAAATAATATCATTGAACAAGACCTTAAAAACCTTGATATAACTGTTATTTTGGATAGTACGATTAAAGAATTAGAAATCAACTAGTTTCAATTAGCTTAATAGTTATTATATTTCTTTAATTTAGATTATAAAATTTTTCTGTCTAGACAAAAGCAGCACATGTCATATTCGCGTGACGTGTGCTGCTTTTCTGTTGTATTTTAATCCAATCGTGCATATATTTTTTTACGACGTTTCGCACGTTTTTCAATGCGCATTTGACGTTTTTGTTCTTCATCAATATCATCTTTGTTTAAGTCCGCATCACCTGTATTCGCATCTTTTTGATACATATACGCCCCTGTACGATATGCTGCACGTGAGACGAGATGTCCCCCCACTGGTGCAGTAATGTTAATAAACACTAACGCTAACAGTGTACGAACACTCACATATCCTTGCGCAAAGATAAAGTAAATAAATACGCCGACAAGTGTTAACATAACGGCTGCTGTCGATGCTTTCGTCGCGGCATGAATGCGTAAAAAGACGTCTCGAAATCGCACAACACCGATGGCACTAATTAGCGCGATAATACCGCCTGCAAAGACCATGATAGCTGCGATGAGTTTAATAATTTCGTTTATTGTTGCCATTGAACACATTCCCTCCTTCAATAAAGCGAGAAATCGTTATGGAACTGAGAAACGAGATAATCGCAATTAATAAGACTGAGTCCAAGAATGAGAACGTTCCGAATAACAAACTCAGTACACCTACGATACACATAACAATTGCACTGATCGCATCGAAGGCGACGACTCGATCTGCAGTAGTAGGTCCTTTAATAAGACGAAACAACGCGACGACTAAAGACACCGCAAATAACACGAGTGCCCCTGATAAGAAAAGTTGTGTCCATACTGAAATCATTTCGTCACCTCCAAAATAAGTGCCTCATATTGTTTGATACTCTTCAATAAGCTTTTCCGTTCTTTCTCTGTTAAATCAATCGCATGAATTAAAAAGATGTTAGGGTCTCTGTTCACTCTGATCACTGTGGAACCTGGCGTAATAATAACCATAATTGTTAAAAAGGTGATAGCCCAATCCGACTCCAACTTTGTCTCATAACGCACAAGGCCTGGTGCCATTTTATGTGTACGGAACAAGACATAGTTGGCAATGGAAATCGTTGCGGTCATCAACTGATACAAATAAATCATTAAAAACTTAAATGCGACCCATATTTTTTTCGGATAAAACTCTTGATCGAAAAACTTATGCAATAAATAGATAATAATTAAACCAATCAAATACCCTGAAATAAAGGTTGGAATGCGAAAGGCATCTTCATCTTGAAATAGTACCCATAGAATGGCAATCATCATATTCAAACCGATTTGTCTCATCTAATGATCACCTCTCAAATCTGGGTTTACCATTTTTTCATACATATTGACGTCCATATTCATTTTAGTCGCAAGATCTGTCACTTGAATGAATATAGGTGCCATCAAACCGATTAGCAGTGTGACTGTCGTTAAAAACATAATAATATGCTTACGTACTGGTTTAATTGGCTTATAATCAATCACCGCACCTTTTGCTTCATTCCCTGTGTACATATGGAAGAAAATACGGAACAAGCTGAACATACCGATAAGACTTGTCACAATCATAAGACTCAAGCCAATATAGTGTTGATGTTCGACTGCACCAAGGAAAATCAATAATTTCCCGGGAAATCCACTAAATGGCGGTACCCCACCGATTGCTAAGGTCACAACGACAAACGCAACACCTAGCCAAGGTTCTTTTTTCGCTAAACCTTTTAGATAACGGTACTGACGATACCCTGTCGTATAGACCATAATACCGATAATTAAAAATAATAAGCCTTTCACAATCATGTCATTCATCAAGTAGAAAATGGCACCGTTAATACCATCGACAGTATTCGTTCCTAATCCGAAAACGACAAAGCCGATAGATAAGATGACTTGATATGCCGCAATTTTTTTAATGTCTTTATACGCAATCGTTCCAACCGCACCGATAACCATTGTAATACAAGCCATAACGACTAGCAGTGGCTCAACGACATCCCCACTTTGGTTAAAGATCAGTGTAAAGAAACGGATTAACGCATAGGCCCCGACTTTTGTCATCAATGATGCGAAGAGAGCCGCAAGCTCAGTATTGAGCACGGCATAGGCTTTCGGTAGCCACATGAATAACACTAACGCGGCCTTAGAACCGAATGCGACAACGAACGACATCGCAACAAGATGAATCGCTGTTGGGTCTTCCATTTCTTGTATGCGAATGGCGATATGCGTGTAGTTTAACGTACCGACTTGACGATATAACATACTGATACCGACAAGAAAAATCCACGAACCGATGACGTTTAAGACAACATAGACGATACTCGCGCGTAATTGTTCAACGGATTGTCCAAGTGTGACTAACACGAATGACGCTAATAACATAATCTCAAACATGACATAGAGGTTGAAAAGGTCGGACGTTAAGAACGAACCAATCACACCTGTTGTCAGGAAGAGAATAAATGATGGTAAGTAATAGCGACTTGCACGTTTTTCACCGCGACCAAAACCGAACATGACGATTGACCATACGATAAAGAAGGTTGTCGTCACGAGTAACAGGCTTAAGGCATCCCCTACGTATTGAATACCGAATGGTGCGGGCCAGCCTGAAAAATCTAGGACGATCGGTTTGTGACGCATGACGTACACGAGCATGTAAAGTGACGCAACGAACGATATGAACAACACAAATAGCGATAGGCGACGTGCGAGCTTCACTTGTTTATTGAATATACCGACGAGTAAGGCGCCAACAAGTGGTAACAGCAGTGGCAATGCGAGCAAGTTATCATTCATCGTCATCACCTCTCGTCAACATATCAATTTCATGTTCTTTTGTTACTTTGAATGTACGGTAGATGAGTACGAGTAAAAACGCAGTGATCGCAAAGCCGATAACAATTGCTGTCAGGACGATGGCTTGCAACAATGGATCGACATAGTTTTCATATCCTGAGACAATTAAAGGCTCTTTCTTGTCTAATGTATACTCGCCCATGCTCATAATAATTAAGTTACCCGCATAAGTGTAGATGGCGATACCAATAACGATACGTATTAAGTTGCGAGATAAAACCATATACGTTCCAATGAATACTAAAAAGCCGATAACAATAAGTAAGATAATATTCATGATCGCCCTCCACCTAGTGATAAAATGGTTGTTACGACAACGCCGACAACAACGAGTAAAATACCGAATTCAAACAGTGTAATTGTCGATAGATGTACTTCTCCAAGATATGGCAGATCGACGTGCCAATCTGTTTGATATAAGATGTTTTGCCCAAAGAAAACGGGCGCAATGGCTGTTCCTAATGAAATAAGTGCGCCGATAATCATCAACTGACGAAAATCAATCGGCAAGGCTTCTAACACTTTTCCAACGTCATACGCTAAAAACATTAATATAAATGCAGAGCTAATGACTAGTCCGGCAATAAAGCCACCACCGGGATTGTTATGACCGGCAAAGAATAGGTAGAGGCCAAACGTTAAAATGATGAACATAACGAGACGTGTGACCGTCTTTAATACTAAATCATTCTCTTTCATCTTGACCCCTCCTATCTTTAAAGTTTAATAATGTGTAAATACCGAAACCGGCAATCATTAATACAAGTCCTTCTGCCATTGTATCTAGTGCACGGAAGTCACCCAGAATGGCGTTGACGATATTTTTACCGCCTGATTTTTCATAAGCATCATGATAATACACGGAAATCGTTTCTAAAGCATCTGCTTGTTGAATCATAAATACTAAGCCGACAACCGTAACCGCCGTCATGAGTGATACGATGATTTTCACTGACTCCCGCTTCAAGTTAAATTGTCCACGTGGAATGTTTGGTAAGCGTGAGAAACTTACGATAAAGAGTACCGTTGTAATCGTCTCCGTCACCAACTGAGTTAATGCTAAGTCAGGTGCACGCATTAGAATGAAAAACAACGCCACCGCATAGCCAATGCCACCTGTTAAAATAACCATCGTCAGGCGTTGACGAATAAAGATTAAGGCGAACCCTATCAAAACAATCGTCACAAGTAATAACACGTGGAAAATGTGATAATCCGTGACTTCAATGCGGTAAAGCTCAGGCACACCTACACGATACAGCCCGTACAGATTAATCAGGAAGTAAATTGAAAACGTCACGATAATATAATAATTCAGTCGATTATTCATTAACGCACGTAATCCCCAACCTGAGTAGTTTTCAATAGATTGACCTGAATATTTCAAGACGTTTGGAAGTGTCCATTTTTCTGCTTTTTGTACAACGAACTTCATCAAGTCCACTCGTAGTACAATGATTGTTCCGACAATAATAATTGCCAAACTCATCATCAGTGGCGTATTAAATCCATGCCAAGCTGCTAAATGAGGTGCATGTGATGTCGCTTCAGCAGTTACAACGACACTTGAAAATGCCGGTTCAATAATATATGTCCCAATCACGTTCGGTACCACAAAAACAAATGGTAATAACACTGCTAAAACAATTGCTGGCAAAATAAATAACTTTGGTTCATGCAAATGTTTCTGAATACGTAATTCACCAAAGAATGTGACCTTAATCATATTCAATGCATAAATAAATGTGAAAATACTTGCGACAAACCCAACTAAAGTAATGACTACCATACCAACCTTGTTAAAGGCACTCAGTTCATGGGCATGAATTAAGCCTTCAAAGAACATCTCTTTACTGATGAAACCATTTAAAAACGGTACACCTGCCATAGACAGAGATGCTGCAAACATCGCAACCATTGTTAAAGGCAAGTAACGACGTAGACCACCTAAATAACGAATGTCACGTGTTCCCGCTTCATGGTCGATTAAGCCGACACCCATGAACAGTGTTGCTTTGAATAGCGCATGGTTGAATAAATGGAAGATTGCTGCGAATAAAATATACGCGTAGGCTTCAAGCATGACACTATCCGTCGCTTTGGCAATGCCCCCACCGAGTCCGACCATCGACATAATCATACCGAGTTGACTAATGGTTGAGTACGCTAGAATTCCTTTCAAGTCACTTTGACGAATTGCTGTAAATGAGCCGTATATCATTGTTAATAAACCGACAAACGTCACACTATACGTATAAAAGTCGCTATACCCTAATATTGGCGTAAAGCGTAATAATAGAAATATCCCCGCTTTAACCATTGTCGCAGAGTGTAAATACGCGCTGACGGGTGTTGGTGCTGCCATTGCTTTCGGTAACCAGAAATGGAATGGCCATTGTGCTGACTTTGTAAAAGCCCCCAATAACAACATAACAATCATTGGAATAAATAATGGATGCGCTGCAATAGATTCACGTTGTGCAATTTGTTCCGTGATTGTATTCGTACCTGTCATCACATACAACATAATGAAACCAACAAACATTGCTAATCCACCGAAAACTGTCACCATAAATGACGTCATCGCACCTTGCTGACTTTCTGATCGATCATACCAATAACTGATAAGTAAAAATGATGAGACACTCGTTAGTTCCCAGAAGACGTACAGTATTATCGTATTGTTAGATAGCACAATGCCAATCATACTGAACATGAATAAAATGAGATACGTAAAAAATCGAGGTAAATCATCGTGTTCATAAGATAGATATTGTGTTGCATAGAAGAAAACCGCAACACCGATAAGAGAAATGAGTAATGCAAAGAACAAACTCAAACCATCTAAACGCAGCACCATATTAATGTCATAGGCTGGTAACCAGCGATACGTTTCAGTGACGTAGTGATGGTTCAGAACTTGTGGAATATGATATATAAAGACACCTGAAGCAATTAATGGCGCAAGTAATGCTACAAAACCTGGCAACCGCTTCGTATGCCATTTCATCATCATTATTAAAAGTGCCATCACCATTAATAATGCGATGAGTAAACCAATCAGCATATCTATGCCTCCTTCTTGTTAAGTTATAAATCAAGCGCAATCATCGTCGGGGTATGCTTACTAGATTCACCGATAAACTTGAGTGTTTCTTGCGCAGTTTGATGTCCTAAATACTTCTGAATAATGGGAAGCGACACGCCTGAACGATATGTATGATAGGCAAAAGTTTTTCGCAATGTCGTTAGCCCTATATGTGGGATGCCTACTTCAGTCGCTGCCGCATGAACGATACGATATGCTTGTTGACGACTCAATCCCTTTTTCGTCCTTTTCGATTGAAACAACAAATCATGCGATATAAGTGCTTCTGTATCAATATATGCTTGTAACTCTTGACGCAACGTTTCAGGTAAGACCACGTGCACTTCATGCGCCGCACAGACTTCCCAATGCGTAATAATTTGGTTACGCTCTGTCATAATATCCGCAACTGTTAAATGAAGTAAGTCATTTAATTTAATACCCGTATGAATCGCAAATTTAAACAATAAATAATCACGCTCAGAATGTGCTTTTAATGCACAATACAAGTTTTGAATATCTTCATGATGTTTGATTGGATCAACGCAATTCATGCTACTCACCTCACTTATATGTTCCTTATACAATAATATAGGATATTTATGTCACATAAAAGGTTTTTAACTTGATGAATTTTTTGAATACGCTAACATTTCAAGTTACAAAATACAATATCCCTTGCCGCTCAGTGTTGTATACGTTTACACATAGATTTAAAAATTTTTTCAATTTGGACTGTCCCTTTTTAGCGCGCCATATCGATATATAGTGTGAAAGGAGGTGGCAACCATGAATACGAAAAATATCTCACTTATTTTGACACAAAGTACGACATCCCCTGACGGCAAAACAGTGAAAACATCACGCCGCATTAATAACTTAAACCCCGAAGCAAGCACGGATGACTTCCGCAAGTTAGCAGCAGCCATTGAAGCTTTAACTGGTGAACATTATGACCAGCTTGAAGTGGTAAAGACATCAACAATCAATGTATAAAGGAGCTGATTCTCATGAACACGAAAACACTAGACATCACATTCGACACCGCACAACAAAAACCAATTCGCCTTTCATTACCTAAAATCAATCAAGCACTCACAAAAGAACTCGTCGCCGCACAGGCAGATAAAATTTTAAAACTCAACATCTTATCCCCACCCGGCATGCAAGTCACACAAGTGAAAACAGCACAAGTGACTGACAAAACGATCACAATTCTCTTCTAGTCCGAAAAAGCAGCAATGCACATCTATTCGTGCATTGCTGCTTTTTTGTCGTTTATCATGCATATCGTGGTCTGAAGCGTACTTCATCGCCATAAAACACTTTCCGTCTGCCTAATTTCTCACAGATGGCATATTTTTCATACACTTCAACAACTCTTGCTAATGTTTTATAAGACTTTGCGGTATTAAGCACTTCTACATATTGTCCAACGCCCAGTTCGGACACATTCTTAACATTCACAAAAAACATTTGCTCATCCAGTACACGGACGATTTCATGTTGCGCCATTATTATCACCACACTTCTAGTCTTTACTTATACTTTAACCATCCACATTCGTTTTATTTCATCTTTAGTATCTGAAGTTCCTGTCACACTATCACTCATCATTACTAAAGTTATGTCATCCATAATCATTTTATCGCTAAAATTTTTAACAAACTGTATAATATTCATCATAACTTATCAAAACAGTAAAAGGAAGTATCATTTATGTTGTTATCATTCATCATTTTAGGCTTAATTGCCGGTGCCGTCGTTCCCGTTCAAACTTCTGTCAATACACGCCTGAGTCAATATACACAATCAGCATTTTATGCGTCGGCTATTTCATTTTTAGTAGGTACACTTTCTTTAGTCCTATTAACGCTCGTTACACAACCTCGTTATTTCACATCTCATGCATTTGCTTCGTATACAATTGACTATACTTGGTTTGTCGGTGGCCTGATGGGCGTTATTTTTTTAACAGCCAACTTATTCCTTTTCCCTAAAATAGGCGCATCGTTAACGGTTGTAACAACTATAACTGGTCAATTATTAATGGGTTGTTTGATTGATACTTTTGGATGGTTTCATGTCACGCCTCAACCATTTACATTCATTAAAGGGGTCGGTCTCCTACTTCTTATTGTTGGTATCGCATTAATGAATATCCAACGTCGCCAAGCATTCATGAAACAGCCTACACAAAATATTGTTCCTTGGCTTGTACTCGGCTTAATCTTTGGCTTTGCACCGCCTATTCAAGCGGCAATTAACAGTGCACTCGGCCAATCTGTTGGGTCACCTATCTTTGCGGCACTTGTGTCATTTACTGTCGGTGCTGTCACACTATTCGTAATCACTGCCATCACACATCGTCGGTTTAACATTCTGCGGGTACACCCTGAATACGGTTCCCTTCGTTGGTGGCATTTTCTGGGTGGTATACTTGGCTTATTATATGTCGTAACGAACATCATACTAACTGCACAGATTGGTGTCACTTACACTTTAATTACTGTCATGTTAGGCCAAATTGTAATCAGCCTTATCATTGATCACTTCGGCTTACTCGGTATTACTCCACGCAAAATCAGTCAACAACGTATTATGGGCTTAATCATCATTTTATTGGCGATTTGTCTTATCCAATTTGTCCATTAACTTGCGACAACATCGGGAATGGGACAGGAACCTCTTTATTTCAGTCCCACCTCGGCAAGGCTGAGTAGGCGTGAAAAAGCTTATAAAAGCGTATTTTCATGCCAGTCAGCTACTGCCATCTACATATTAAATTGAAGGTCACTATTAACTTCTCAACGCCATTTTCTGTTGCCTACATAATCTGAATATCTGTCATATTCATCACACCAAGCATTCATCTTTCGCAGCTTGCGTCTCCATTTTTCCTTTGTATAATAATAGCCATCTTGCCATCGAAAGAGGTGTCGATTATGACTAAGAAAACAAAACTTTTCCTATCAGTGTTCAGTTCATTCGTATTGATAACCCTTATATGTGCGACTTATTATGTCATACAAAACATGAAAAACACTGATATACAAACGGTTGAAGCACGTTTAACCTTTCCCTATCACACAAGTGGTATTGTGCAATCAGACTATTACTATCCCGTCACTTTTCAACCACAGTTTGGGCAAATACACGAAATTCACGTTAAGAATGGGCAACAAGTCTCCAAAGAAACACCGCTCCTCACATACTACAATCCGCTTAAAATCCCCGAAATTAACGCGTTATCTTCACTTTCCACACAATTTCATACTGCGCGAGAAGCTTATGAATGTCTCCGAGATCTCGTCAAATTAAAGACGGAACTCTACACAACCATTCAAACACCTGTTCAAGGAATCGTGCGTTTGCATGAAATTGTACCTTCAAAAAAAATTCAATAATCTTAGAAATACAATCAAAAACACAACATATTATTATAGATTTGCCTGAAGCGTTTTATACAAAAATTGGCACTCAAACAAACGTTATTTTAGTTCAATCTGGAACACATAAACCCGTCACAGGGCACATCACTACTATAACGACGCCACCTTCTAATTCTATTTCCAACAAGCAAAATACGTCTTATCAAGCTACCATTAAGACCGATAAAAACTACCCTATCGGTACACATTTTACGGTCTATTTGGGTCAACCTAAAATGGTATTGCCATCTGATATTTTATTCCATAAAAATTATGTTGTGATTCATAAAAACGGGAAATATGTTAAACGTATAATAAATTATGATAAAATAAATGAGCAACTTATAATTAAAAGCGGGATATTTGCTGGTGAGAAAATTGTCCGAAATCCTGATGAAACAGCATTAAAAATCAAGTAATTATGCACCCAATCAACTTAGACTTTTAGCATGTATGTTTCTAGTTGTTATTAAAACCACACATAACGATAAATATGCTTGAATGGATATGACCGTTTGACAGCCTACAAATAGGTCGTATAGAACCAACATCAATTACTCTTAGAATTGTACCTCCTTCATTAATAAGCACATTTCCAAACATTCAAATACAGTACTCGAAATAACATACCTTTTACCGGACATCATCAATCATAAGACATGTTTTATTTAAGATATAATGATATTTTTAGTCAAAAACTTACTAATATAACAATGATATTTTAAGTTATTTATGTTTTTATGAAACGGGCAAAATAATTTTGCTATAATGTGTGAGACTGGGACATGACAGTATGCTACTAATCACATCAACTGATGCAGTTAGTAGTAGGTGACTGAGGGCTGGGACACAATAAATTTAAGCATTGGGAAACCTATAAACGGTGTTTCAACCTCTTCTGCTCACCTTTGCCTGGGGAGACAAATACAACCTTTTTTAATGATATTTCTGTCCCACTCTACATATTATGGGCACACTCGATTGTATAAGTGAAGCATTTTTTACTGATGTATTATCTAGGAGGCTATTGCAATGACTGTATCAAAAATTAAAAATTGTTTCGAACTTTTAACAATGGTAACGTATGCTGATAAATTAAAAAGCATGATAAAGAAAGAATTTCATATGACTTTTGAAGAATTCGCAGTGCTTACACACATAAGTCATAAAATTGAACCTGAATATTTCTTAAAAGATATTATTAACAACCTTAATTACAAGCAGCCACAAGTTGTAAAAGCTGTAAAAAATCTTTCACAAGATGGTTACTTTAATAAGCGTCGTAACGAGCATGATGAACGTACAGTCCTTATCTTAGTGGATGATGGACAGCGCAAAAAAATCAATGCACTTTTAGATCAGGTTAACTCCAAAATTAAAGAATCGAACATTAAACCAAACTAATCAAAAGCCATATATTGAAAGATGCGTAGACACCTTTCAATATATGGCTTTTAAATTATCCTCTATCTTTGTTGGATGATAAGTCGATTGTGTAAATGATGATCATTACGAGTAGCATAATCCATAATGCAATTGAGATATATTGGGCAATTTGTATATCTGGCACGACAATATCTATCGTCTTCTGGAGCAACAACAAACCAATCCCCGTATTTTCAAAATGACGGCGATATAAGCCGTATACGGTAATGATAAGCCCCAAAATGGCGACACCGATATGCGCATATTGTGTGACAACATGGATACCCAATGTAATATTAAATGTATGCATTAAGATTAATACGAAAGCGCCTAGTGCTAGTACGAGTCCTAAATAGCGCTCATACTTATTACGGTATAAATAGCTTTTATGTTTAACACTCAAATAAATAATGATGGAGAGTGGCAATACAACTGCAACATAGACGAGAAATAAACCCGTAACTGCACCAAAAGGGACCAGCTGCTTATTGTATAGATAAGCGATTAAAATAAAGTTGATGACAAAAAAGACAACCGGATTAAAGTGCATGATAAATAAGTTCTTTTGAATCGTTAGCACAAGTTCTGCTGAAGATTTTTGCCGATATGCCGTATAATCTATATTTTGTGCTTCCGATTTCTGAATGTCTTTGCGCAGATTTTCTTTCACGTCACCAATTACATGAGGGGTCACCCCTTTATCCATCAAATACGTTTCAACACGTTCTAATAGTTCGCGATCATTTTCTCTCATTCTGTTCCTCCAACTAGTATTGTTCACAAACGCACGAGAAGAAGGTGTGGCAACTATAAGGGGCACTCAGTCCCAACCGTCTCTTATTACCACAACATAATCATTAAAGAGACAGCAAGCCATCATACATCGCCCTCTGTCTCTTTATACTGAATATCTCACATCACAAAATTATGCTTCTAAGTCGATACGATACAACTTTAAATTTTTATCTTTTGGATGTGTTGTTGTAAATTGATATGATACCTTACCGTCTGCAATGTAACCCGTATTACCTGTAATATCGTTATAATGTTCACGCTGAACCGCTGTATCATCCACATGTTTCTGAACGTCTCGATACGTTGGTCCTGTGACCTCGTTATAACTCATAGATACACGTATTACTTTTGCTGTTGCTTTGTCATTGTTTGCTGTTATACGTAAAAGTCCTTCGTCTGTATGGTATTCATAATATTGTTCATCGCCATATGCTGCCATAGAATGAATGCCTTTGCCTTTTGTACGTATAATGTCTTTCATACGTTGGCCGACTTTCACGCCTTCTAATTCCTTGTCGCCTTTTTGCAATGCTTCAACCGATTGGATCGTATTGCCTGACGCTGCATGAACTGGTGTGATACTGACGCACGTGAAAATAATGCTCAATATCATCACAACACACAAGTATTTTTTCATCAAACACACACTCCTTTTTTAGTGCTGTTTATTTACCTGCTATGCCCAGTATAACGTAAATGTCAAAATAATAACAGTAAGATTACAAAATCATTACAAGTCCATATTTTGTGTTGTCTTATGCATGAATTCTTTAACCGCTCTTAAGAAGTGGTCTTTCTCTTCAACAAACGGATACACACCCGAACGTTTAAAGAGTGAAAATGTCGCATTCGGTAGTCTGTCCGCAACATCTTTCGCTTCTAATGGTGTCACACGTTTATTCGCCTGACCTGAGATGACTAACGTACGCACGTGAATGCTCGGTAACAATAACTCGACGTTCGTATGTAGAAAAGCGTTATCTACTGCAGCTGCTTCATAATCTGTCAATAATGACGCTGAATCATTTACATTTTTTAAAAACTTGCGCACTTTTCTATCTGAATAATAGAGCTGCTTTTCTAAAAATTTCTCTTGTTCACGTTGATCCCATGTACGAATTTCTTCCGCATATCTTCTAAATAAACGATCGTGCGGTAACATATCGTCTTGCACAGTTGGGTTTACTAAAATTAATTCTTTGACCATCTCTGGATGACGCGCAGCAAGGTCTAACGCGACTGAACTTCCTAATTCATTAGCAATAATTGTCGCGCTTTCGATATAAAGATAGTCCATCACTTCTTTAATATCCTGACTAAATTGGTTAAAGTTAATTTTTAACGGCTTATCTGAATAGCCATGGCCGCGCAAATCGAGCATAATCACTTGAAAATATCTCGCTAAGCGTTGTGCTATTTCTTCAAATACTGTGTGATTCATATACACTGAATGAATCATAACGATAGGATAACCAGCACCCATTGAGCGATAATTAATAGCCGTCCCATCAGATGTTTTAAAAAGTTCCATTTTGTTCTCCCTCCTTAGGTATGTCTAATATATCTAGCAACTGTTCTAATGATGTAATTTCATAATCCATTTCTGAAGCAAGCGGTGCAAGGTCGGCATCATGATGTTCGTGGCGGTACCATACACTAATCATCTCCATCGCATGCGCAGGGGCAACGTCGTTCAACGCATCATCTCCAACATACATAACTTCTTGCGGTGTGACTTCTAACTTTTCTACAATGTCTTCATAAATCCGTGGATGTGGTTTACGGAAGCCGACTGTCTCGGATGTTGAAAGATGGTTAACGTAATCCTCAATACCTAAAGAATACACGCGATATTGCTTGATTTTAGATTTGCCATTCGCAATGACACCAATCTTATACCCCGCTTCATGTAATTTTTTCAGCGTATAATTCGTATCGTGAAACGGAAAGACATAACGATAAAAGTGCATTTCAAAGTCTCGAAACAGATCTTTCCAACTGAGTCGATCAATGTTAAATTGTTTAATCATTTCTTTGTAGACATCTGGTTTATCATGATCTTCATCATCGTCTAACTCAATAAACTTTTGGCGAAAATCTGCCGCTTGCACACGGACGAAATAATCGTGGAAGCGTTCGTATTGCTCTTCTATAAACTTATCGCGTGACTTCTCACGGTCTAATAAAGTACCTTCTAGATCAAATATAATTGCCTTAATATGTGATACATCCATTTGTTAACCTCATTGCTTTCTGTTGTAATTCCTATATTTATATACTAATCAATCGTTCGGCGCCCTTCAACTATCATTAAATAAAACATCATTGGAATACCTAATAATGCCAAAACGATGCTTGCCGGTAGCTGTATCGGTGCGAGTAGCTGTGCACCCAAAATGTCGGCTAACACCATTACCGTGCCACCGATGATTAAGTTCATGCCCATTTTATAAGGTAAAGTACCGCGGACGATGCGATGGACAAACTGCGGAATGACCATGCCGATAAAGCCGATTACACCGACATATCCAATAATGACTGTGGCTAAAATTGTCGCAAGCCCTAAAACAATTAGTGATAAACGCTGAACGTTCAATCCAAGTGCTGCACTCGATAGCGTGTTTAGTTGTAAAAGCTTGATACGTGGCGATAATATAAATAAGCTCATGACAACAATGACGAGTGTCACGACAATATAAACCACTTCTCGATACTCTGCAGCTGAAAAGCCACCAAATAAATAGCCTAGGATATTCTGTAATCGTGTTGGATTTAATTGTACCAGTAAATAAAGTACGGCATTAAGCAAAGCGCCTATCATAATCCCTGACAATATTAAAGATTTTGTTGGATAACCTGCTGTCAATAACTGTGCGACAAGCATCACAATTGCCAGTGTCAGTATCCCGAAGAACATCGCAAATGGGGCAATCCATAAGAACGAGACACCAGAAAAAATTGCCAATGCCGCGCCTACCGTGGCACCATTTGCCAAACCTAATGTAAAGCTGTCGGCTAATGGATTGTTCAAGATGAGCTGATACATTTGACCTGCAATCGTCAAGCCCATACCGGCGAATAATGCGAGTAGCACACGTGGTAAACGTACTTGCCAAATCAACGTCGGTGTTAAAGGGTCTTGCCAATCAAGCTGACTCCATAATGCATAACAAACAACAACTATTAAAAAAAGGCTCCATACACTCAAGGTTATGAAGCCTCTCCATTTACGATTACTCATAAATGGCATCTCTCAATTTTTTCATGCCATCATCCAAGCGTGGCCCTGGACGTGACAATAAATCATCATTTAATGCTTTGACTTGGTCTTTTTTCACCGCTGTCACTTCATCAAAACCACCACGTTGTGATACTGCTTGTTGATATTGTGCTGTTGTCACACCTGATGTCGCAATCATCACATCTGGATTCTTTTTGATAATCTGTTCTTTATCCACCTTAGGCCAATCCACTTGATCAGCGAAGACGTTATCGGCTTTCAGCTGACGCAACATATCGTTCATGAAAGTCCCTTTACCTGTTGTATAAATTTCTGGGTCAGAGGCAATTTCCATGAACACTTTTGGATTTGCTTTCTTATTTGGAATACCATCGATGACTTTTTGAATATTTGCTTTTGTTTCTTTAACAAGTGCTTGCGCCTCTTGTTCCTTACCTGTCACTTCACCGACTTGCATAAACGTCTCATACATTTGATCGATTGATTTGGCATCTTTAATATAGACAACTTTAATGCCACTCTTCTTCAAACTTTCGAGTACTTTGCCTTGTGACGCACGTTGCGTTTCATGTGCCACAATCAAGTCAGGTTGCGCTTTAATCAATGCTTCTTTATTCAAGTTCATTGAATCAAATTGCTCTTTATCTTGTACTTCTTTCGGATAATCATCCACTGTTGAAACACCAATGACTTTATCCCCAAGACCCAGTTCATACAAAATCTCTGTATTACTTGGCATCAATGAAATAATGCGTTTAGGGACTTTACCTGATGATTTTCCACTTTCGCCCGTCTGATTCGCTTGGAAATTACATCCCGCCAAGACAAGCGCCATAACCATTAATAACACAATATGTTTAAACTTCATTCTCCACACCTCAATTCAACATCATCCAGTACTATACCCATTTATTTGAAGTTTGACGCACGACTACATACTTTCAGGTGCTGATACACCAACAAGGCTTAACGCATTGCGCAATGTAATACGCACCGCATCGATTAACGCTAAATGCGCTTGTGTCTTCGCTGTATCGTCTGTTAACACTTTTTCAGCATTGTAGAACTTGTGGAAATGCGCTGCTAAATCTTGAATGTAGTTTGTAATACGGTGTGGGGCTCTTGCTTCCGCTGCACCTTCAATTACCGTTTCAAATTCCGCAACTTTCTTCAACAATTCAATCGCTTTTTCATGTGTAATTGCGCTGTAATCGCTGCCTGGTGTAACTTCATAGCCTTGTTCAGCCGCTTGACGCAAGATAGAACAAATACGCGCATGTGCATATTGTGCATAGTACACAGGGTTGTCTTGTGATTGTGTTTTCGCAAGTTCCATATCAAAGTCAAAGTGTGTGTCCGGGCTACGCATTGTTAAGAAGTAACGTGCCGCATCTACGCCGACTTCATCCATAATTTCACGTAATGTAATCGCGTTACCTGTACGCTTACTCATCTTCACTTCAACGCCATCTTGCATTAAACGTACCAATTGCATGATTTGAATTTCTAAGCGATCGCTATCGACACCGAATGTTTCGAGTGATGCTTTCAAACGATTGATGTAACCGTGGTGATCTGCACCAAATAGGTTGATCAATTTGTCATTACCACGTTGGATTTTGTCATAATGATATGCAATGTCTGGTAAGAAATACGTGTAAGTCCCGTCTTGCTTGATTAATACACGGTCTTTATCATCTTTAAAGTCTGTCGTACGTAACCATGTCGCACCATCTTTTTCATACGTGTAACCAAGTTCCGCCATTTTTTCAAGAACAGCTTGAATGTCGCCTTTTTCATACAGACTTGTCTCACTAAACCAGTTATCAAAATGCGTGTTGAAATCTGCTAAATCTTGACGCAACTTACTCATTTCATAGTCTACACCTAATTTGCGGAATACTTCAACGCGTTCACTGTCAGACATGTCTTGGAGTTCTGGGCGTGTTTTCGCCAAGTCTTCACCAATACCGACAATATCTTTTCCGTGATAGCCATCTTCAGGCATCGCCATGTCTTTACCTAAGCTTTGCCAATAACGTGCTTCAATCGACTTCGCTAAGTTTGTGATTTGGTTACCCGCATCATTAATGTAATATTCGCGTGTCACGTCATAACCAGCGGCATCCATAATATTACTCATCGTATCGCCGACTGCTGCGTTACGCGCATGACCGATATGTAAGTCACCTGTTGGGTTTGCTGATACATATTCAATTAATACTTTTTCATTTTTCGGTGTGTCTACACGACCGTATTGTGTGTCTTTCTTCAAGACATCATCAATTACGACATGGAGATAACTCGAATCTAAATAAAAGTTAATAAATCCTGGGCCAGCGATATCTACTTTTTGAACGTGTGCTGCTTCAGTATCTAAGTTTTCAACGATTAATTGCGCAATTTCACGTGGATTACGTTTCGCAATTTTCGTTAAAACCATCGCGATATTTGTTGAATAATCGCCGTTTTGCGTGTCTTTCGGAATTTCCACTTTAATATTTGGAACTGTTTCTGCAAGTTCTGCTTTTTTAATACTTTTTTCAATTTCTTCAATCAATGTCTGTTTCACTTGATCAATAATATTCATCCTAACACTCCTCGTATGTCAATTCATATTGATAGGTGCCGATTGGGTCATCACCTTGATATAGTTTGTAATGCACTTTAAGTTTACCGCCTGTTGCTGTTAAAAAGTGTAACACGCGTAACGTTTCTACCGTAAAAACAACTTTGCCTTCTGGAATATGGTAGTACGACGTTGTTTGCTGTCCTTCCAACAAATGCAATGTCATATGGACGTCGCCTTTACGAATAATTTTAACACCTTCATCCGTTATCTTAACGGTTACATTGACGGCAGTCCCTTCAATTGTTTCATCGTAACGGATAAACTCCGCATTTTTTCGTACACGTAAGCCTTGCGTTTGATACGTATATTGTTGCTTCGTATCGCCTTGCTTTACAACTTGATGTGTTTGAATTTTTACCTGTTGTTCCACAGAGGTCGCCACCTTACTTTGCTAAATAATACAAGCCATTATAACATACAATCACGATAAAAAAAGCGTGAATCTGCGAGACTGGCACTTCATGACCAGCTCGCTATCAACACACTTCTTTAACTTCCTTTATACTTCCAATGCTTGACGTAATTCATCACTTGAATTGCGCCACATTTCTTCATTATGTTGCTGTAAAAAATCAGCGAGAACACGTTTGTTTTCATCACCAATTTGTTCAATAATGACTTTATGCTTCATAGACTTGTCCATCATATTGACATGTTCTGGCATACTTTTATAGCCACGACGAATTTGCTTGTTAATGAGTAAATAAGCCGCTGTCAGCCCTGCGTAATAGGGACCTTGTGCGCCTCTTTCCGTCGTTACCCAACAGAGCCAATATGCTTTGGCACCTTCAACATCAACTGTGTCTTTATCCGTAATCCATTTAACGCCTTTTTCAACATCTGCACGTGCATGCATCGCACCAATATCAATAAATGCTTCCTGGGCGTCAATATCTATAAAGACCGGCGCAATGTTGTCTAAGCTAATCGCGCCAATATTCGTCCCTTTATGTCCATCTAACGGGTCGTTCTTGATGATGTTAAAGTTAAAACCTTTTTTCTCTGCCACTGAGAACCCTCCATTCATAATCGCTACGTTTATTTCAGCTCATTGAGTAGGTTGATAATGGAACCTTTCAACGCTGGGTCTTCAATGTTCAAGACCAATTCTTTCGGATAGTACAGTTTATAATCTTGACGTTTAATGCCTGTTACACTTGAAATAATGCGTGATTGACTGCTAATTTCTCGAATGTCGCCGTTCGGTTTTAACAGATGAATGGACTTACGATCAGAGCCTGGACGGTCGTAATCATATGGTAAGTCTGAAATCGAGTCACTCACGAAATAATACGCTGGATCAATGCCTGCACTTTCAAAGAGCGCCATTAATTCTGTTTGTGTGATGTAACTGCCATCAAACGGTAAATATTTCAACAAGTCTCTATCGATAAAGCGTCTTGCCAAATCACTCAAAATTGGATCTGTTTCGTGCACCCACTCTTTTAAGTAAAACATGACATCCGTTTCATCCAACTTGAGGTATGCTTCAATTGTTACATTATTTTCAAAAAATGGCACGAAATCACGAGGTGCTGTTTGGAATTTGTAACCTTGTTCGTACAAATATTTCGCGCGTTTAAAACAATTGTTCAATAATACTTCGCCACCACGACTCACTGGGTGGAAATAGACTTGCCAGTACATTTGATAACGACTCATAATAAAACTTTCTACCGCGTGCATACCACTTTCCTTAATGAGCACTTCATCCGCAGACGGTCGCATCAAACGTAGAATACGCTCCATATCAAACATTCCATAAGATACACCTGTAAAATAGGCATCTCGCTGTAAGTAGTCCATGCGATCGGCATCAATTTGTGATGAAATCATTGAAATGACCAGCTTATTATGATGCGTCTTATTAATCACTTCTGCCACTTCATGGGGAAATGATGGTGATACACGGCGTAACACTTGGTTCACTTCGGTATCGCCCGTAATAATCGCCTGTGTGTAGACTTCATGATCTGTACCAAATATTTTCTCAAAACTGTGTGAGAATGGGCCATGTCCCAAGTCATGCAATAACGCTGCACACATGGCCAATGGACGGTCTGCATTATTCCACGCTGAACGCCCTCTAAACGTCTCATCAATCATACGTCTTACAATCTCGTACACACCGAGCGAATGCCCAAAACGGCTATGCTCTGCAGTATGAAATGCAAGATTTAACGTCCCAAGTTGTTTAATACGTCTTAAACGTTGAAATTCTTTTGTTTTAATCAAGTCCCAAATCAATTGGTCTTGTACATGGATATACCGATGAATAGGGTCTTTGAATACCTTCTCTTCTGGCAACTTGCGATCAACATAAGCCGTTTCTGTCAATGGACATTCCTCCTTAATGAGGCACTAAGCCAATGGTTTCTTCATCAATGCAAGTGACATCGTTTCACCATACATGACATGTTCATATGTACGTATCACTTCAAAGCCTTCACCCTCGTAAAACGCCACAGCCTTTTCATTGTGTGTATCGACTTCTAAGTATACGGCATCATATTGCCCTTTATAATGTGCCAAGCCTTGCTCTAACAATAGACGACCATAGCCTTTGTTTTGTGAGTATGGACGCACATAGTGTGCTGATAGATACAATTCACTGCCTTCGATAAAATTCGCAAAGCCAACGACTGTATCGCCTTCCATCGCTACTAAAAACAATTGTTCATCTAATCTTTTAAGCAAGTGTGCCTCGTTATATGAAGCTGCTAGTAATTCATTTACGGTACGCGCAGCATATATATTCAAATACGTATTATACCATGCTTTTGTTGCTACATCGCGAATACCAATGACATCATCTGGTGTCGCTCTTCTCACTTCATACGTCATATTCCTCGCTCCTTATATGCTATAGAATACCTTCAATTATACCACAACTTCCGCGTCATATAAGGCTTATTTCGCACGTGCTATCATGCTTGTTGTATATTGTTCGTTCCATCGTGCTGCTTCATTCATCGCATACGTATCTTTAAAAATCTCACCCGGCTGCGTCGCATAACCAATCAAGTAATCTTCTAAATGCGCGCCCAAAAACTGCAGGCTATAATCTACTTGTTGTACGCATGGTAAAGCTTTGACACGCGGACTATCGCCACCGATTAAAATTAGGCGAAAGTTAATGTCCGATAGTTTCTTCTTAAAATCTTCATATTGTGATGCCTCTAATGCTTCAGACCATTGTTCAATAAAATGTTGCATCGTCGTACTAATACTGTACCAATACACAGGCGATACTAAAATCACATCTTCACTGGCAAATATTTGATCTGTCACTTGTTGGTAATCACGTTGTTCATTATCATCTGGTAAGGTGTCTGTACTTGATGTCATCACAATATCTTCTAGGTTAATCCATCTATAATCTTGTCCTTCTAGTACTTGCTCTGTTAACGTGGCGGTGTTTCCTTTTTCACGTCCGCCACCATATAATACTGTAATCATCGCAAACATCCCTTTTTGTTCTCTCTATTTGTTACTGTATTGACCCTATTCCCATTTCACGCAGAGATTATTCATAGATGTTCCGATTCGTTGCGATTTACAATATTTTATTTACCACATTAATTTTTACAGACGAGCTGTAATCATATTGCGAATAACTTAATCACGCTTATAATTTCCGACAACTTAAGCATTTACTTTTGTAAGGGCTTATCGCATTATAAGTGTAAGGAGTTGATATTAATGAATGAAATGGAAAAAGGCTTAAACAAATCAACTGAACGTATTTTTAAAAGCGGTAACAGCCAAGCAATGAGTTTAAGTAAAAAAACGATTCAGTTAACTGATTTTAATGTAGGGGATACTGTAGAAGTCACAAGAATCCACGGTGGTTTATTCATTACTAAAAAAGAGGAAGATATTGAGGACAGAATCAAAAATTTTTTTCAAAATGGCGGGAAATATACAGAGGCAGAAGTAGATTTAGGAAAAAGTGCGGGACGTGAAATATGAATATAGCGTCATTCGATATACGTTTCATTGATCTAAACCCTACTCGTGGGCGCGAGAAAGACAAAACGCGTCCCTGCCTTGTAGTGATTAACAAAATGCGTATCGATAGTACAGACTTTGTTTGGATTTTGCCAATTATAACTCGTGACGTACTTTTTCCTACTGATATCCTCCTTAAAACAAAAAAGGGATTAGTATCTGGTGTAATTGATACTGTTCAAATACGGGCCGTAGATTTAAAAGCTCGACAGCATTACTATAAAGATGAATTACAAGATAATTTGAAAAAACTGTTTTAAAAGCAATAAATACTCATTTGAATACAATAACATGATGCTTCCTTCATATTCCACTTCACAACGGACACCCTTGTCTTTCGCTAAAAATTTCTACTACCAAGCCGTAACGGACTTTCACCGTCAAGTTATTCCTCATGCTGGGCGCAACGCTAAAGAACCCGCATTCTATCATGAACACGGGCTCTCCTCATTTATATCAAGTCATTATTGTTGTTTACGCTTTGCTAGCTTTTCTTTCAACTTACGGTCTTGTTCTTCTTTACGACGTTTTCTTTCTTCATTGCGCTTTCTCAAGCGTTCCTCTTCTTCAGGATCGCGTGGTTTTTGCAATTGTTTCTTGACCTTCTCCATCAGTTCGTCTTCTGTGAGTGCGGCAAGTGGACGGTTATTTACGAATGCGAAAGTTTTACGTCTCCCTGGTCCGCAATACGATTGGCAGCCAATCTCTATTTCAGCATCAGGATCTAGTTTTTTTAGCTTATTCGTGACGCTTTTAAGATTTACAGCCTGACAATCATCACAAACCATGAATTTGTTTTTCACCTAACTCCACCTCTCTTAGCATGATACCGCTACTCATTTTACACGTCTTTTTAATATTTTCAAGATTTATGTCTATAAACTTTTGCGTTAATATCATGTGTCAGGTGTTTTATTCACTTATGACTTGTGCAATGGAATACTTTGTGTCACGTCAATACCTAATACAGGTGGTAATACGAAATACACGATAAGAATAATGACAATAATACTAATCAAGTTCATTATGAAACCTTTAGACGCCATCTCTTTAATTGAGATTTTGCCCGTACCGAAGACAATCGCATTTGGCGGCGTTCCTACTGGTAACATATATGCACAGTTAGCGGCCATTGCTGCAGGCGCCATCAATAGTAATGGATGCACGTTAATTGCGACAGAAAGTGTTGCTAAAATTGGTAAAATCATTGTCGCCGTCGCTGTATTTGATGTAATTTCAGTTAAGAATAAGATGAAGACAGTGATAACGATAACGATTAAGATTGGGCTCACACCTTTGAGTGACGTCATTTGTAAGCCTAACCACGTTGCGAGACCACTTTCTTGAATCCCTTTCGCCAATGCCAGACCACCACCGAAGAGTAAGAGTACGCCCCACGGTAATTCTTTGGCAACAGACCAGTCTAAAATACGCTTATGATGATCTTTCGCCGGAATTAAGAAGAGCAAGATTGAGACGAACATCGCAATCGTACCGTCAGCAATCATCTCAGTGAACTGCCAATTTGATAACAAGAACTCACGTGAAATCCAAAGTGACGAAGCTAAAATGAAGATACAGAATACCACTTTTTCTTCATATTTAACTTTACCTAACGCATCCAACTTATCTTTAATCACGCGTTGACCGCCTGGTAATTCTTTCATATCATGACGAAATGCAATAAATTTAAAATACAACCATGCTAAGAAAATTAATAAAATTACGGTTGGTACACCGATAATCATCCATTTCGCAAAGCTCAACTCTTCGCCAAAGTTCGTTGCATATTGCCCTTTTAAAATAATTAATGGTGGCGTACCAATCAGCGTACCTAAACCACCGATTGTTCCCGCATAACCGATACCTAAAACGAGTGAACGTTCAAACTTCGCGATACTTGAGTCATCTTTACTCGTTTCTTTCAGTTCGTGTGCCTCTTTAATAATCGCCAAACCAATCGGAATCATAATCATCACGGCAGCTGTATTCGATACGAACATTGAAAGCCCACTTGTTGCGACCATGAACCCTAACAAAATACGCCCTGTACTTGTCCCAATGAGATTGATAATCGTCAAAGCAATACGCGTATGTAAGTCCCAACGCTCCATCGCAATTGCTAAAATAAAGCCACCTAGGAATAAGTAAATGATGTCATTCCCGTATTGGGCTGACACCGTTGCACTGTCCATGACGTGACCGAGCGGCATTAAAATCAATGGTAATAAACTTGTCGCTGGAATCGGAATGGCTTCTGTAATCCACCAAATGGCAATCCACACTGTAATTGCTAGCACGTATAACCCTTTAAAACTTAGGTCATCCGGACGCACAAACAGCAAAATCAATGCAAACAACAACGGCCCCATGATTAAGCCAATCAACTGCGCCAACGTGTACGATGGATCCTTCTTCTTGTCTGTGAAAAATGTTAGTAATCGAGATTCTTTTGGATTTGTCATAACGCTCCCCCTTGCTGACTTCTCTTCATTCCCTTTAATGATGTAGCACATTTTTAAATAGTATAGCATATTAAAACGTGATTTTGATAGCGCTTTTTTACACTATCTATTTAGGGGGAAAATATTCATTTTAAGTTTGAGATTTCACGTAAAAGCTCACAGCACGTGAATTTCACATGCTGCGAGCTTATCAGTTTTTCTATTCACTTTTATGATGACGTTTCGGTCGAATAATCGCAATCGGTTTTTGAATAAATGATTTCGCAAATTGATCAGACATTAACAAACCAACTGCTATCGCCCCGGCAATCAGTGTTGCACGTACGAAAATATCATTTGCTTCATTAAATTCCAACGTCAATAATTTTTGTGTTGCTTTGAAGAAAATACTCCCTGGTACAAGCGGGATAATCCCCGGCACCATAAAGAGAATGACCGGCGACTTATATTGACGAGCCATCACATGACTCACCAAGCCAAGGACAAAGCTGCCACATAAACTAGCGTAGATACTATCAATACCGAATGCCATATGTACAAGGTGGTATGTCAAATAACCAAAGCCACCACATAACCCCGCTGGTAAAAATAGACGTCTTGGTGCGTCGTAAATATACGCAAAGCAAAATGAGGTTAAGAAACTACATATAAAAATAATTGGAATGACCATTGCTTAACCTCCTACAATAATAAAAATGCGGTTGTAATGCCTGCACCAATCGCAAATGATGTCACAATCGCTTCTAAAAATTTTGCGGTAAACATCAACATATGCCGCTCGAATAAATCTTGAATTGCTGTTGTAATCAAAACTCCGGGCACGATTGGCATAACACCAGCCGTAATCGTCGCCGCGAGATTGGGACTACCGATCCAATGATTAATTGGTATCGCCACTAAACCAATCACAATCGCGCCTAAAAAGTCTGGAATAAAGAGCGTCAGTTGTTTGCCCTTCATATATTCCGTCACAAAATAACCAAAAGCCCCTGCAAGCACGGCAGGCAACAAATCTTGCCAGCCGCCACCTTGCAAGTATAAAAATCCCATAGAAATTAAACCTGCAAACAACATTTTATGCCACAGTTCATAACGATGTGGCGTCTTATCAATCCGCTTCAACGTTTGATACGCTTCATCAAACGATAATTTTTGTTGTGCAATTTGACGCGAAATATGGTTAACCAAAAAGACTTTGCGTAAATTGGTATCATTCTTCTTAATCTTAACCATACGTGTATCATGATCTGGTGATAACGAGAAGTTAATAAAAATATTGAGCGCATAGCCTTGTGTTTCTTCATAACCATACGACATCGCAATACGCTGCATGGTATCTTCTACACGATTTGCTTCGGCCCCGCATTCTAACAAAATACGACCGGCAAGCATTACAATATTCATCACGTCTTGATCTGACGGTTTGGAATGATTCACGTTGTCACCTTCTTTTACGAACTAGATTGTTTCTTAATAGTTAAGAGATAAAGTGGCACACCAAGGAGTAGACCACCAATCGCAATACCCGACCCTAATGGATCCGAAATAAATGTATTCACAATAATAAACAGACCGCCTGACATTGCCAATAACGGTAGCACTGGATAGAGTGGTACTGAAAATGCACGTGGCTGACCTTTGTTTTTGCGTCTTAACACAAATAACCCAACAAACGATGCCATATAGAAAAAGTAAATAATAAAAATCGTAATTTCTGATAAATAATCCGCATCAAAAACAGATGGGAAACAAATGCTTAGCGTTAAAATCAAAATTGTTAACGCACTCATCACAATATGCGCACCGATTGGCGAACCAAAACGCTTGCTGACATATTGAATTTGTTGCGAATATGGCAGTAAGTTATCTTGTGCCATCGCAAATGGAATACGCGGGAACGTAATCAACTTACCATTCAATGTTCCGATAATCGAGATAATCAATCCGATATTAACAATCTTCGCACCGACACTACCGAACAACATAACTGCCGCTTCTGCACTTACACTGTTTCCTAACAAATAAACTTCTGATGCTGGTAATATTTTGAAAATCGCAACATTAATTGTGACATACACGAGCGTTACAATTAAAATACCAATCAACATAGCTAACGGTAAATGCTTTTGTGGATTTTTCATTTCACCCGACATCGTTGTCAACATAATCCAACCGTCATAGGCAAAAAGCGTCGCTAACACTGCACGACCAAAGTTCACAGTACCATCATTGTTCATAATCAATTGTGTGACATCATTACCAAACACACCTTCTTGACCGTAAATCAAACCGAAAACAACGATCGCAAAAATTGGAATAAGTTTCGCAAGCGTTGAGATATTCTGCATGGCATTCGCATAATATGTCCCAAGAATGTTCAAAAATAGTAAAAACAGGAAAATCCCCGCACCAATTGGAATCGTCCAAAAGCTGCTAATCACAAAGAACTTCGTAATCAATATACCTAAAAAGAGAATGAGTGATACAATAATCGCCGGCCCATAGAGCACCGTCAAAGTGTAACCTGTTAAAAAGCCCCAAAATGAACCGTAAATATCTTTAATATACGCATACAAACCACCTGTACGTGTGATTTGTGCACCGACTTCGGCAATCGTCAAGCCAGATGCCAATGTTAGAATCCCTCCAAGCAACCATGCCCAGAGTGCTAAATTACTCGTCCCAGCATACGCAAGTACAGAACTTGGTTTCACGAAAACCCCTGATCCTATAATCGTACCGACAATAATCGTGACAGCTGTAAACAAGCCAATCGTTGGCTTCAAAGTTTGCTTTTCCGAACCCATTGCCACGCCTCCCCTTCAATTCTTTTTCTCTCATTTCTCTTACTATAACATGCGCATGGTCAGAAATCTTACATTTATAAAAAGAATTCATCATGACACCATAGCGCATGTAACTAGAAGTGAAAAAAGTATTGATAAACGCATTTTAACTTCTCTATACGCCATTATTTCCCGGGAAAGCGGCTGGGACATTAATACAAACATTCAAATTAAACTTGATATATTATGTATATGGCAGTAGCTGACTGGTGTGAAAATACGCTTTTACAAGCTTTTTTCATTCCTAGTCAGCCTTACCGGGGTGGGACGATGGGGT
>NZ_PPRF01000037.1 GCF_002902145.1 Staphylococcus rostri
GCGTGAGCGACTCAATGAGTATGAGTAACTCAACATCAGCAAGTATGAGAGACTCAATTTCAATAAGCTTAAGCGATTCAACAAGCATGAGTGACTCAATGTCAGCAAGCGTAAGCGACTCAATGAGCATGAGTAACTCAACATCAACAAGCGTGAGCGACTCAATGAGTATGAGTAACTCAATGTCAACAAGCGTAAGCGACTCAATGAGCATGAGTGATTCAGCTTCAACAAGCGTAAGTGAGTCAATGAGTATGAGTAACTCAATGTCAGCAAGCGTAAGCGACTCAATGAGCATGAGTAACTCAACATCAACAAGCGTGAGCGAATCAATGAGTATGAGTAACTCAATGTCAACAAGCGTAAGCGAATCAATGAGCATGAGTGATTCAATGTCAGCGAGCGTAAGTGAGTCAATGAGCATGAGTAACTCAATGTCAACAAGCGTAAGTGAGTCAATGAGCATGAGTAATTCAGCTTCAACAAGCGTGAGCGAATCAATGAGTATGAGTAACTCAACATCAACAAGCGTGAGTGAGTCAATGAGTATGAGTAACTCAATGTCAACAAGCGTGAGTGAGTCAATGAGCATGAGTGACTCAACATCAGCGAGCGTGAGCGACTCAATGAGCATGAGTGACTCAATGTCAACAAGCGTAAGCGACTCAATGAGCATGAGTGACTCAATGTCAGCAAGCGTAAGCGAGTCAATGAGCATGAGTACCTCAATGCACACAAGTGAGTCTATGTCTCAAGATTCATCAATGAACAGCACGTCTATGTCGGATAAAGCGAAAGCGCAACTTCCTGAAACTGGACAAGCAGCACCAGAAAACAATTATGGTTTGATGGGCGGCGCTGCAGCATTACTTGGTGGATTGGGCTTACTTAAAAGATCTAAAAAAGAGAAACAAAAAGAACAATCTGATCAATAATAAATAGAACAACATGAGTTAAAGAGGCGGCATACCAAAGCATTTTGATCACGGCACAGGTCAAATATTTGTGGTGCTTGCCTCTTTGGCGCCATGTTATATAAAGAGGGTTAACGTGAAGAACAACATATTCAACCGCATATTAAGTCAATACGAATATAAAATTATATATAAACGCCTAGCATTTACGTTATTAATCTTATTCATATACATATTTGGAAGTCACATTACTATCTTGAATCAATCTAAGATGGTGGGTGGCAACCCGTCTTTCTATCAACTTGCGGTATCGAACGTAGGTGGGGATATTCAGACGTTAAATATTTTTTCTCTCGGTCTCGGTCCATGGCTCACAGCAATGATTGTGTTAATGCTGTTGCGTTATCGAAATGTTGAGAAGACGATGCAAATGACACGTAAAGAAAAGCATTATCAAGAGAAGTTGCTTGCATTGGCATTCAGTGTGGTGCAGGGATATTTTGTTATTTCTCAGCATGTAGATATGGACAAGTTAAAAGGAACAACGACAGCATTGTTGTTACTGATGATTGTAACGGGGACGATGTTACTTATCTGGTTAGCGGATCAAAATGTACGCTATGGTATTGCAGGTGCGATGCCGATTGTCCTGATGAGTATTGTTCGTTCGACAGTTCGTTATCATGCACCGAATGTCTCAATTGATGTGATCACAATGGTGTGTATTATTGCACTCATCGTTGTAGTGATGGTGATTTTACTGTGTCTGGAGTTAGTAGAATACCGTTTGCCATATCGAGATATTATGCAAGTTGAACAGAAGCATGCGCAAACATTTATCGCATGGAAACTGAATCCTGCAGGGAGTATTTCAATCATGATGAGTTTATCGTTGTTTATCTTGTTAAACAGCATACTCAATCTCATCGTACAATTTGTTGCTAGCAAGCCACAGCAACTACATATTTTTGAACTAGGTCATCCAGTTGGCGTGACGATTTATATCATCATACAAATCGTCATGGGCTATGCGTTATCAAGGTTGTTAATCTTCACGAAACAGAAATCTAAAGAATTTTTAAAAGCAAGTAACTATTTTGAAGGTGTTGCACCAGGACCAGAAACAGAGCGCTACCTTGATCATAAGGCACGCATTATTTGTTGGACCGGTTCACTGATCGTAGGCATCATCATTGGGATTCCGTTGTATTTATCACTACTCGTTCCACAACTATCTCAACAAATTTATTTCGTCATTCAGCTGATGATTATGATGTACATTAGCATTAATATTGCAGAAACGATTCGAACATATTTGTATTTCGATAAATATAAACCATTTTTAACAAAGTATTGGTAAGGAGAATTTTATGAAGTATTTTGTACCAGCTTGGTATAACAAGGCGTATTGGTGGCAAAGTCATGAAGAAGCATATGATAAACAATCAACCGCATTTGACGACATGATTAGCCTCATGTCAATGCATCGTCAGAATGAACAGTCATTTGAGTTACTCGTATTAAATGACATGCCGAATTTGCGGACGTTTTTACATCGCTATGAATTATTTGACGTGACGTATTGGTCGGTTTTTGATGCGATTCAAGGGTTTACGCACGCAACGCCACGCGCGATGGATTATCGACAATTGAATTGGCCAGAAGGTACGGAATTTTTATATTTGCCATTTATCGTCCGTGCTGTAATGCCTGATGCGCGCCACGCGAATATTCATTTCAGTCAAGATGGCTATGTATCTCGTATAGATGTATATCAGGCGGATGTAAAACGTTATGTGTATACGATTGATGATCGAGGCTATATTTCGCGTATTTCGTACTTTGATGACAGCGGTGTTGAGACGAAGCAGCAGTACTTAACACGAGAAGGAGATTGGATTCTTGAAGTGCAGATGTCTAGTGGTGCGGTTCGTGTACATGAACGCTATCAATCATACTTTGCACAACAGTCCTATCCGACTATGGAAGCTGTGATTTTCGAATATGTTATGCGTTATCGTGATCAAGCATTGAAATCAACAGATACTGTCATTATTGCTGCTGATGCACGTCATAATGAGGCACTTGCAAATATTTTTGCTGGGTACAAACGTTGTTATTCTGTATTCCAGCAACGTCTAGAAACATCGGACACACAACTTGCAACACTTGATCAAGAGGCAAGTTGGTTGGTAGACACGTTGGAAAATGAACAACGACTCGCAACATATCAAACAACACAGCAGTTGTCAAATAGACTCATGCGAATTACGCCATTTGATGCACAGGTATTACCGAATATGAGTAGTCAGCTGTATGAAACATATATTGGTTTGTGGGTAGATGGTTTGTCAGATGAACGCCTTGCCAAAGTGTTTGCACAAGTAACGGATTATATGGAACGAGATACATCGCTTAGACTCATCTTAATGACAAAACGTAAAAAATATATGTTACCGCAATGGTTGCATCAAGAGATTGAGATGATTAATGAACGAATGAATGCGGATGATAAGTTGCCGGAAGCCGTGGAAGAATTGGTTAAGGAACGTACGGAGATTACGTATATTGAAGTGAAAAGTGTCCCATTTGAAGTGGATATGATTGAAACGCTTGCAACATTGCGACTCGTAATTGACGTATCGCATGAGCCGGATTTATTCTTACAAATCAGCTGTTTGAGTGCGGGATTACCACAAATTAATACGCGTGCGACGGATTATGTCGCACATGAAATGAATGGTTATGTTTTAGAGAATGATGCGCAATTACCAGAAGCATTGGATTATTATTTGATACAGTTAAAAAATTGGAATCAATCATATGCCTATGCGATGAAGTTGGCTAAAAAGTATGCGTCGGATAAGATTATTGCGCAATTAGACGCATTGATTGAAGGTGAAAATAATGGCGCGTAATTTTAAAGTGTTACAAGTAAGTGGTCAAGATATGACTAGCGCATTCCAAGATAAGTCTGGCACGGAATGGCATTATGTTTCGGCAGACGCTGTTTTGCGAGAAGATGATAGCGTACGAGAAGTGCTTATTGACAAGGGGCCATTCGAATTTATCTATGTTGAAATGCCGTATTCAGAGGTATTGATGACATTTTTAGCAGCATTCAGTGAACCGTATACTACTTATATCGATCAAGCGTATTGGGATGATGATTATGCACAACATCCAATGACGCATCGCTATTTAATACGTCCTTTTATTTATCAGAGTATGGAAGAACGTTCTGAAAAGCTGCAAGCTGTGACATTTCCCGGGCAATATGGCGATAAGATCTCGCCGAAATTTTGTATGTTACAACGTCCTTTTGAAGGGATATCGCATTATGATGGGAATAATGCCTTCGTCGTATCAGGAGATTTTGGCGACACGATGACCCCTTTGTTAACATGGCAACGTTATCAACATTATGATAAAGACAAAGTGATTCAAGTATGGCCAGAATATACGTTGACAGGCGATGTTGACGTGGAATTTGTCTTTCGTTTAGTGCCCATGCATGCAACAGATACGGTAGATGAAGTTTTTGTGAAAAGCCATGCAGAATTAACGACACCATTGGAGATTTCACGCCGTCCATATGAAGCACATATCATTATAAACATGCGTGCGAAAGGAAACGGTACGATACGTATGGGCGCCGTTCACAAACGCTGGTCTCGCCTCGATATGGGCCAGTTTATTTTAGGTGGCGAGCGTTATGTGGATGCAGATCGTAGTGAGTTCATTCACTATTTTCACCCAGGTGATATGAAGCCACCACTTAATGTGTATTTCAGTGGGTATCACTCTGCGCAAGGATTTGAAGGATACTTTATGATGAAACGCATGAAGGCACCGTTTATTTTAATCGCTGATCCACGCGTTGAAGGTGGTGCTTTCTATCTGGGATCAGAGACCTATGAACGTGCGATTAAAAAAGTAATTCAAGATGGCTTAGATCGGCTTGGGTTCCAGCCAGAAGAATTGATTCTGTCTGGTATGTCGATGGGCTCGTTTGGTGCGCTCTATTACGGTGCACAACTCAATCCTGCGGCAATTATTGCTGGTAAGCCACTGATTAATGTTGGGACGGTAGCAGAAAATATGCCACGTGTCCGACCTGAAGACTTTGGCACATCATTGGACATCTTACGTAAAAATGAAGGCAGCTTAACACCTGAAGCAATTACGCATTTAAACGATAAGTTTTGGCAGCAATTCAATCAAACGGACTTCACGAATACAACATTTGCGATCGCCTATATGGCGCATGATGACTATGACAAACACGCATTTGACATGTTATTGCCAATATTGAGTCGTCAACAAGCGCGTATTATGCAGCGCAGTATTCCAGGTCGACATAATGATGACACACCTACTATCGCAAGTTGGTTTAAAAACTTCTATCACATGATACTGGAAAGTCAGTTCGGAAGGGAGCAATAAGGATGTTACACAACAGTCATACGATACGATGGTCACAAATCACATCAGATACGTTCATGTATGGAACACATCTTCACATCGATGCACATGAAACATACTTTGAAAATAAGCTCATGCCTTCTGGACGTATCATACACGTATGGAAGATGATGACCGATTATTACAGTGAAAAAACGTTACCACAACTGCCGATATTAAAGCACGGTTACACATATCGCTTTACATTCGATTATGATGTAGAACCTGAAGGGCATATTTATTTCAAGTTAATTTTCAAAAAACGCAATGGTGTTGAGATGGCACCAGTGATTATCCAGTCAAAAGTCATAGATGTGACGTATCCGACAGAGGCTTTTTCATATGAGTTACAAATGATTAACGCCGCTGCAACGTCTGTACGTTTTCGTTCCATTCATATTACAGAACCAGTAGAGACGGATGTGGCGCCTACATTCACGGTGTCATCCATTATGTATGAAAATCCAGATGTCTCGGCAATCAATGTAATTATTGTGGATGACACAGGCTTGACGCGTGATGCGTTACAAGGATTGCACAATGTGGTTTTAGTGGAACAATGGCAAGTGGCGGATATTGCGGCGATTGCTGAATGTGTAGCGCCGCTTGACCGAGATGACAAGTTGAACTTTATCGGTTATACCGTAGATACGAATGATATGGCATATAGGTTGGCGACACAGATGGGGGCGACAGCGTGGGTGACAACAGCGGAAGGTTTGCCGGCGACGGATGATGCAGTGGTCAATGTCTATGGACAAACAGTGACACCAACTATGGCGTATGCGCTTGTGACGCCTATGTTTCACGCAAGTCGTCAGCTACGTGCATTGGATATGGGACTACTGAATGGAGGTAGACGCGTATGAAGCAACGTATCAATCGTATCATTAACCAAGGACGTTTGAAACGATTGTCTAAGCGTTTAAGACAAGTGAATGCGTGGAGTGCGTCGTGTCGTGCGTTGAGTGATGAAGCACTCCAAGCGAAGACAGCAGAATTCCAACAACGCATTCAACAAGGTGCATCACTCGAGTCACTCTTGCCAGAAGCATATGCGGTTGTAAGGGAAGCGAGCTGGCGTGTATTAGGCATGTATCCGAAAGAAGTGCAAGTCTTAGGGGCGATTGTTTTGCATGATGGCAATATGCCGGAAATGCAAACAGGTGAAGGTAAGACGCTAACAGCAACCATGCCATTGTATCTTAATGGTTTAACAGGCAAAGGCGCCTACCTGATTACGACGAACGATTATTTAGCACGTCGTGACTGCGAAGAGATGACACCGCTATTTGAATGGCTCGGCTTATCGATTACATTAGGATTTGTAGACGAGCCCAACTACGAATATGCACCGGGAGAGAAGAAAGCAATTTATGCGCATGACATTATTTATACAACAAACGGACGTCTTGGGTTTGACTATTTAATCGACCATTTAGCTGACGGTCAAGAAGGCAAGTTCTTACCGCCGTTAAACTTTGGAATCATTGACGAGGCAGATTCGATTATATTAGACGCAGCGCAAACACCACTCGTTATCTCTGGTGCACCACGCCTACAGTCGAACCTCTTTGGTATTACGAAAATGTTTGTTGAGACGCTTAAAGGTGAACAGCACTATGACATGGATGACAAAGCCAAGGCGATATGGCTAACGGACGAAGGGGTTGAAGCGGCTAATACGTACTTTGGCGTTGACAATATCTATGATGCCCCGCACTTTGACTTGGTACGTAATATTAACTTAGCGCTACGTGCACGCTATTTATTCGAATCAAACTTAGATTACTTTGTTTATGATGGGGAAGTTGTCTTGATTGACCGCGTGACCGGACGAATGTTACCAGGTACGAAATTACAATCAGGCTTACATCAAGCGATTGAGGCGAAAGAAGGCATTGAAATTTCTCAAGATATGAGTGCCATGGCGTCGATTACGTTTCAAAATTTATTCCGGCAGTTTGACAAATTTGGTGGTATGTCCGGTACGAGCAAGTTGGGAGAGAAGGGATTTTTCGATCTATACGGTAAGGTCGTTGTACAAATTCCAACCGACAAGCCTGTCGAACGTATTGATCATCCAGATTTGGTTTTCAAAGATAATGTCTCTAAAAATGAAGCCATTATTGAACGTGTATGTGCGTTACATGACATCAATCGTCCCGTGTTGTTGATTACACGCACTGCTGAAATGGCAGAATATTTTTCCATGCAGCTTTTTGAACGGGATATTCCTAACAACTTGTTAATTGCACAAAACGTTGCGAAAGAGGCACAGATGATTGCGGAAGCAGGGCAACTCGGTGCTGTCACTGTTGCAACGAGTATGGCAGGACGTGGGACAGATATTAAATTGGCAGACGGTGTTAAAGAATTAGGTGGACTTGCTGTCATTGTCAGTGAACATATGGAAAACAGTCGTGTGGATCGTCAATTACGTGGACGTGCAGGACGTCAAGGAGACCCAGGCTTATCACAAATTTACATTTCATTAGAGGACTACGTTGTTCAGCGCTGGGGTAAGAGTAAGTTGTTAGAAGAAGGACAACTTGAAAAGATTAGCAGTCAAGGACTCCATGAAAGTCAATTATTCCAACGTCGTGTCAGACAAATTGTGGCACGCGCGCAACGTGTGTCTGAAGAACAAGGTATTGCGCACCGTGAAATGGGCAACGAGTATGAAAAAAGTCTCAGTGCGCAACGTGATATTATTTATGAAGAACGCGATCGTGTATTGAAACAATGGGATGTTAAGCAGATGGCATTAAGTGAATTAGCACGAGAAGTCTTTCAGCGTGCATACCGTACACAGGATTTGAACACAGAAATGAATTTGCGTAATTATATTTATCAACATATTAGTTTTCAGTATACAGGTGATGTAACGGATATTAACTTAAATGAAGAAAACGCCGTTGTTGAAAAACTCGCGATGTTATTTGAACAGCGATTAGCAGCACAACAACGTCTCATTAAAGATAATTATATGTTTATGCGCTTTGTACAGAAATCTATATTAAAAGCGATTGATAGCAATTGGATTCAACAAGTTGACCATCTACAACAGTTACGCGGCAGTATTAACAATCGACAAAATGGTCAACGTAATGCCATTTTTGAATATCATCGCGTTGCCTTGGCATCATTTGAAACGATGCGTGAAGCGATAAAAGTCGACATCATCAATAATATTTGCCAAAGCGTTGCGACATTCGATAAAAAAGGTGACTTAGTTGTTCATTTTCCAAATTAGAGAGGTGAGATAAACGATGACAATATATAACATTAACTTTGGTATAGGCTGGGCGAGTAGTGGCGTAGAATATGCACAAAGTTACCGAGCAAAGCTATTGAGAGGACTCGAAGTAGATGCGAAGTTCGTCTTTCTAGATTTTATCAGCAGAGAGAACATTCAAACGCTCACAGATAACATGGGCTTTAAAGACGATGAAATTATTTGGATGTATCAATATTTCACAGACATTCCGATTGCTCCTACCACATACACGGTGACAGATATTATCAATGAACTTGCTGAACCAGTTGTACGACAAACGCATGAAGGCAAAGTGAAGCGTCTGTTCATGGACGGCAATCAGAACTTTATCACATGCTATTTAAAGGAGGCGGATAAGGAGATTGTAGACCGTGCAGAGTTTGTGATTAATGGTATGCTCGTACGTAAAGATTTTTACAGCTATGTCCGTACGTTCTCTGAATACTATGCACCAAGTGATAATGTTGCCAAAGTGTATATGCGTCAGTTTTATAATGAAAATGGTACGGTAGCATATACGGAATATATCGATGGTGAGACGAATCTATATGCGTTTCCCGACCAGAAGTTATACAGTCGTGAAGCATTCGTGGCCTACTTTATCCAGCAATTGAACTTGACCGCACAGGATATTGTTATTTTAGACCGCGCGACCAAAGTAGGGCAGGCTATTTTACAAAATACAGGTGATAGTAAAGTAGGCGTTGTCGTGCACGCCGAACATTTTAGTGTTAACGCAACAGATGATGATCATATTTTATGGAACAATTACTATGAATATCAATTTGGGAATCATGCAAATATTGACTTCTACATTACGGCAACAGACTTGCAGAATGACATCTTATCTGCACAGTTTGAAAAATACTTAGGTGCATCACCAAAAGTTGTGACAATCCCCGTCGGCAGTGTGCATGAATTGAAATACCCGACTAAAAAGCGTCGCCCGTACTCGATGATTAGTGCGTCAAGACTAGCCAGTGAGAAGCATATTGATTGGTTAGTGCGTGCAGCAATTATCGCCAAGGCATCGGTGCCAGAGTTGCAATTCGATATTTATGGAGAAGGCGGTCAAAAAGGGCTACTTCAGTCGATTATTAATGACCATCAAGCGCAAGACTTTATCCGCTTGAAAGGCCATGCGAAGCTCGATGATGTATACGCCAACTATGAACTGTTTGTCTCTGCATCTACGAGTGAAGGATTTGGCTTGACGCTGTTAGAAGCAGTTGGCTCAGGACTCGGTATGATTGGCTTTGACGTGAACTACGGCAATCCGACATTTATCCGTCATGAGGAGAACGGTTACTTAATACCAATTGACGTGAAAGAAGAAAAAACGAATGACATTGTAGCACGCTATGCAGAATATATCGTGCAGTATTTCAATGATGGTCCAGCAGAAAGTGTGGAGACGTCATATGCATTAGCACGTCCGTTTTTAACGCCGGAAGTGCAACAAAAATGGCAAGACTTGATTACGGAGGTGGCGTATGATTAATCTATTTGAGCATTTTAATAACCAAGCACAAACATTGTATACGACATTGCAGTTAGCTGGTTATGAGCATGACACGATTGTATTGGAAGATAATGGTTTTCTACCCGAATCATTCATTACGCCATATCGTTTCTTTGCCAACTATGAAGCACCTAAAAATGCCAAAGGTCGTTATTTCAATCAAGTAGCAGTGCCACGTTACTGGGAAGTGAGTGGTAACAATACGGAAGCTACTGTTAAAGATATGGGAAAAGTACGTGCGCGCATTCGTTATTATAAGGGAGACAAACCACGTATCGTTAGCCATGTCGAATGGCTCGACAACCAAGGACGCGTACAATACGTAGATCACTATACACAGCATGGCATACAGTTCGCACAGACAGTTTATAACTTGAAGGGCGAAAAGATTTTCCGTCGCTATCTCGATCAACATGGTATGGAAGTTATTTATGAAAACTTCATCGCAAAGTCGATCATTGTGCATTGGCAAGGGAAAGCACATCATTTCAGTGACAAAATGCAGTTTCTACAATTCTTTATTAAAGCGATGCAGCTAGACACAAGAGGCTTCGTTATTAACTCATTAGGCGTGCCATTCCTATTAAGCTACCATTTTGGCAAGCCAGGTAATGATGTATTATTCTGGCAAGAACAAAGTGGTGGGCATGTCCCGGGAAATATGTCTGCAATTTTAAAGGGAAATCATACGAGACGTTATCAAGTTGTCGTTCCAGATCCGGATGAGTATCAAGTGTTGACGCAACAGATGACAGAAGCGGAACGTCGTCATGTTTATGAAGCGGGTTATATTTACCACTATGAGCGTCTCAATCGATACAAGCCAAACATTATGACAATGACGAACTCGGATCAACTACCACACTTAGAAACAATCGTTCAGGCGTGTCCACATGCGACTTTCCATGTGGGTGCCGTTACGGAGATGTCAGATAAACTCATGGCAATGGAACGTTACGACAATGTGAAGTTGTTTCCAGCAATTGAAAAAGAGACGGTTAACAAGCTCTATCAATCATGTGATATCTACCTAGACATCAACGAAGGCAACGAGATTATCAACGCTGTACGTACTGCGTTTGACTATAACCTACTCATTTTGGGATATGAGGAAAATGCGCATAATACAAGTGTTACCGCACCTGAAAACTTATTTACCAAAGCTGAAGGACCTGAATCATTAATACAAGTGTTGAAAGAGATACAGCTGAAAAGACGTGACTTTAAAGTGCGTCAAGGTTATCAGAAACAACACGTACATGAGATAAGTGTTCAAGACTTTAAACGCGTGATGACACAAGTTTCTAAGTAGATGCCGTTGTCCAACGCTGGTAGCTACTGCCTTCAACATGACAGAACCTAAATAACGCGAAAAGCCGTATCACAAGCAATGACTGCTTAAATGATACGGCTTTTCATATGCACTATTTTAAATGTTTTTGGAAGAAGTCATCAATCATATCAAATGGAATGATGTCTAAACGGTCATATAAGTCAACATGAACCGCATTTGGAATGATGTGTAATGATTTATTATCACCTTTAAGACGCTTAAATGTATCTCTGCTAAAGTAAACAGAGTGTGCATCCTCCCCATGAATAAGCAACGCAGCACTTTCTAACTCCTCGATATAGTTCATTAAAGGCGTGTTAATGAATGAAAGCTGATGCGTGATGGCACGACCTCTATTTGAGTTTAATGAACGTGCATGATAACCACGTGGTGTTTTGTAGTAATCATAGTAATCTTTAACGAATTGTGGTGCATCATCCGGTAGTGGATCGACCACACCACCATCAAGTGCAGGGTCTTGTGATGCAAAGTCACGCGTACGTTGTGCATTGATGGCGCGTTTCTTCTCTAAACGCTGTTCCGCACTATTTTCAGCATCAAAATAACCATTCGCATTTACTCTGCTCATGTCGTACATTGTTGTGGTAACTGTAGCTTTTACACGTGTATCGAGTGAAGCGGCGTTTAATGCCAATCCACCCCAGCCACAAATACCGATAATACCAATGCGTTCTTTGTCGACAAGATGATGATTGCTCAAAAAGTCGACTGCTGCTTGAAAGTCTTCCGTGTTAATGTCAGGAGATGACGTATAGCGAGGTGTACCACCGCTTTCTCCACTAAATGATGGATCAAATGCAATCGCAAGGTAACCTCTTTCTGCCATTGTTTGTGCGTATAATCCTGAAGATTGTTCTTTAACGGCACCGAATGGACCGCTGATAGCTAGTGCAGGTAGTTGTGTGTTATCGGCATTTTTCGGCATAAATAAGTCAGCTACAAGTGTGATGCCGAAGCGATTTGTAAATGTCACTTTTTCATGTGAAACTTTCTCACTTATTGGAAATACTTTATCCCAGATATGTGTAAAATTTTGATTGTGTGTAGTCATGGTATTGCCTCCTCATATTATTGATCTGAATCGATTGTTTTAAGAATACGTGCGGGATTGCCACCAACAATGGTATTGGCGGGTACATCTTTTGTGACTAATGCATTTGCACCAACAACAGCATTTTCACCAATGGTTACGCCAGGTAAAATTGTCGCAGCTGCACCAATCCATGCATTTCGTTTAATCGTGATAGGTTGCATGACAAGCGAACGTCTTGTTTGTGGATTGATATCGTGATTCACAGTGATTAAGTTCACACGTGGCCCGATAAGGACATGATCTTCCAATGTAATGCCTCCTAAGTCTGTAAACATGACATTGCTATTAATAAATACAGACTTACCAATTGAGATGTGTTTGCCAAAATCTGTATGAAACGGCAGATTAACTTGTACACTTGGATCAACAGGATGTCCTGTAATCTGTTCCAACAATTGACGCTGTTCTTCTTTAGAATGTTGCTGTGTATTTAAGGTCATGACACGTGGCGCATTCGCATCAACAGCTTCATGAATTTTAATGTAAAGTGGGTCACTTGGATGAATAGGTTTATTAAAAAACGGTTCATCCCATAAATAATTAACCATCGTTATCGCCTCATTTAGTGTAAAAATAATATGACCTTATAGTATAATGAAACTCAAAATATTACCAATACCTATATAGAATATGAGAGTATGTCTTATAAGCATAGGAGTGGAAAGATGGAAAATAGAGTCTTACGTTACTTTTTGACAGTGGTGTCAGAAGGGAATATCAGTGCAGCAGCAAAGCTCTTGCATGTGACACAGCCCACGTTATCACGGCAATTAAAAGGACTAGAAGATGAACTAGGCGTGACATTATTTGAACGTAAAGGGAAGTATATGTCACTAACAGAAGAAGGGCGTTATTTGGCAGAACAAGCTAAAAACATTATTCACCTTGTTGATGCGACTACAGCCAACTTGGTTAAAAGTCATGATATATATGGCACTGTCACAATCGGCATGGCTGAGTCTCAAGCAGTTTCAACTATTGCGCAGGCGATAAAAGGTGTTCAGCAAGCGTATCATCATACGAAATTTCAACTGCACAGTGGCAACGCAGAACAAATTATCGATCAGTTAGATAGCGGGCTCTTAGACTTCGGTGTCATTGTTGAACCTATTAATAAAGTTGACTACGATACGCTATCACTGCCATATCAAGATGTGTGGGGCGTTCTAACACGTAGAGATTCAACGCTTGCACAATATGATACTGTTACAGGTAAACAGATAGAAGGTCTCCCGCTACTTGTGTCAGCACAGGAAGGGACGACGCGTATGTTGACTAATAGCATGGATGTTGAAGCAACAGCATTGGATGTCATTGCCGAATATAATTTGCTGTACAATGCATCGTTATTAGTGGAGGAAGGTGTCGGTCATGCCGTATGTTTAGACGGTATTATCAACACGGTAGATACAGAACTTTGTTTTGTGCCATTTGCCCCTAAAATTACGTCCAATTTGAGTATTATTTGGAAACGTGGCAAACCATTATCGACAGCCGCACAAGTTTTCTTAGATCAATTAAAAGCAATACTAACAGAATAGTGAAGCATAAGGCATAAATTGACGTTGAGTAACATAGACGTTCGTTTATGTCTTTTAAAGTGTGCTAAGAATAATGCTTTGATTAGTTGTAATAAGAAATAATTGAAGTATCTAAAAACGAGTGACATCAATTTTTAGAATGTATTTACATCTAAAGTGTATGAATATCATTGTGCAAACGCCTATAAATTAAAATTTAATATAGAACTGATTTAAATAACAAAGTTTTCTGTTTTCTTGCTATAAAACGACTTTTGAACCATATTGACGACAGATTAAGTATGAATTCACTTTAATAAAAAATATTATTATGTTGTTGCTTTTATTTAGTGTGTGTAGAATATCAGAATAGCTATATATTTCCATAAAAACGAGAGAAAACGAAAGATATAAGGA
>NZ_PPRF01000038.1 GCF_002902145.1 Staphylococcus rostri
GATTATATTTGTCTATTTTGTTATGGTATATATTGTAACTGCATTTTTTAACTTTTAAACTCAATTAAATTGGGTATATAAATAAAAAGTGCTTTTTTGAAAATAAAATATTGAAAGGGAGTATGTTAATTTATGAATTCTTCAACTCCAGAACCAAATGGTAAGAAGTTTTCACCTGTTTTCTTAATCAGCGCCGTAATTGTGTTTGCGATTGTTTTAATTGGTGTTTTTATCCCAACACAATTTGGTGAATTTACAAATGAAATAAAGCTATGGATTACAGATAACCTAGGTTGGTATTATTTAATTTTAACCACTGTGATTGTGTTCTTCTGTATCTTTTTAATTTTTAGCCCAATTGGTAAGTTGAAGTTGGGTCGTCCGAATGACAAACCGGAATTTAACACAGTTTCATGGTTTGCGATGTTATTTAGTGCTGGTATGGGTATCGGTTTGGTATTCTACGGTGCAGCTGAGCCATTATCACACTTTGCAGCACCACCAACTGCAGATCCAATGACGAAACAAGCCTACGCTGAGTCATTGCGTTCTACATTTTTCCACTGGGGATTCCACGCGTGGGCAGTATATGGTGTCGTAGCGTTAGCACTTGCGTATTCTCAGTTTAGAAAAGGTGAACCTGGATTATTGTCAAAAACGTTGAGACCGATTTTAGGCGATCGCGTTGACGGTCCAATTGGTACGTTCATCGACGTTCTTGCGGTTTTCGCAACAGTGATTGGTGTGGCTGTATCACTTGGTATGGGTGCACTTCAAATCGCAGGTGGTTTGAATTACTTATTCGGTATTCCAAACAACATGTTGACACAAGCCATCATTATCGTAGTTGTAACAATTTTATTCATCATGAGTGCATGGTCTGGATTAAGCAAAGGTATCCAATACTTAAGTAACTTAAATATTGGTTTAGGTACATTATTGATGCTTGCAGCTTTAATCGCAGGTCCAACAGTTCTTATCATGAATATGTTTACAAGTTCTACAGGTAGCTTGTTAGATTCATTCCTATTTAGTAGCTTTGACACTGCTGCACAAAACCCTCAAAAAGCGCAGTGGATGTCTGACTGGACATTATACTACTGGGGTTGGTGGATGAGTTGGAGCCCATTCGTTGGTGTATTTATTGCACGTGTATCAAAAGGGCGTTCAATTCGCGAATTCATCTCTGGTGTTATGCTCGTACCAGTTATTGTAAGTTTCTTATGGTTTAGTGTTTTCGGTGTCTTAGGTATCGAAACAGCGAAAAAACATAAAGAAATTCTAGATATGTCTGTTGAAACACAACTCTTCGGCGTATTCAATCACTTGCCAATGGGTATGGTTTTATCAGTCATCGCATTATTATTAATCGCATCATTCTTTATCACTTCTGCAGACTCAGCAACATTCGTGCTCGGTATGCAAACAACGAATGGTTCACTTAACCCAAGTCAATTTATTAAAGTGACATGGGGTGTGGCTCAATCATTAATCGCATTCGTCCTATTATTATCAGGTAATGGTGACGGTGAAGCAGGCTTAAATGCGCTTCAAAGTGCGGCTATCATTAGTGCTTTACCATTCTCAATTGTCGTTATATTGATGATGATTAGTTTCTATAAAGATGCGAACAAGGAACGTAAATTCTTAGGATTAACGTTAACACCAAATAAACACCGTCTGAAAGAATATGTAGCACAAGCGCAACAAGATTATGAAGACGAGTTAATTTCAAAACGAAAAGCATTAAGAGAACAAGAGAAATAATTAAACTGAAACGGTTAGGATGTTTAGGCATTCTAGCCGTTTTTCAGGTTCTTGCTCTTTCCTTATTAAAGAAAGTTTTGGTACGCATTGAAAATGGTTCTCAATTAATAACTATATCTTATCAACAATAATGTTTATCATAATTTTTTGTTATAAAGACTAATTAAAAAGACGAAACTCAAAACAGGTCATTTTAGCGCTTACATAGTTGTTTTCATCATACGTTAATAATACAATTGAGTTAAAGGCATATAAATTTTTCAAGGGGGACATTCAGATGACTGCAAATTTAAAAGAGCAAGCGAAGAAGTCATTTCAAGTGAATGGTCAAGACATTACGTACTATGACCTGAATGTATTAGAAGAAAAGGGCTTAACTGAAATTAGTCGTTTACCATATTCTATTCGCGTATTATTAGAATCTGTATTACGTCAAGAAGATGGTTTCGTTATTACAGAGGATCATATTAAGTCATTGGCGACATTCGGAAAAGAAAATGACAAAGGTGAAGTTCCGTTCAAGCCTTCACGTGTTATTTTACAAGACTTTACAGGTGTGCCAGCGGTCGTGGACTTGGCCTCTTTACGTAAAGCAATGGATGATGTAGGTGGGGATCTAACAAAAATCAATCCAGAAGTACCAGTAGACTTAGTTATCGACCACTCTGTTCAAGTTGATAGCTACGGTAATCCAGACGCTGTAGAGCGTAATATGAAATTGGAATTCGAGCGAAACTATGAGCGTTACCAATTTTTAAGCTGGGCAACAAAAGCATTCCAAAACTATAATGCTGTACCACCTGCAACAGGTATCGTGCACCAAGTTAACTTAGAGTATCTTGCAAATGTTGTGCACGTGCGTGATGAAGAAGGCGAAAAAGTTGCTTACCCAGATACATTAGTAGGTACTGACTCACATACAACAATGATCAACGGTCTTGGCGTATTAGGCTGGGGTGTTGGTGGTATCGAAGCGGAAGCAGGTATGTTAGGTCAACCTTCATACTTCCCAATTCCAGAAGTTATTGGTGTACGTTTATCAAACGAATTACCACAAGGTGCAACAGCGACAGACTTAGCATTACGTGTGACTGAGTTATTACGTAAAAAAGGTGTAGTGGGCAAGTTTGTTGAATTCTTTGGTCCTGGTGTAGATAAGTTACCATTGGCTGACCGTGCAACAATTGCGAACATGGCGCCTGAGTACGGTGCAACATGTGGTTTCTTCCCAGTTGATGATGAGACGTTAAAATATCTTCGTTTAACAGGTCGTTCAGCTGAGCATATCGATGCTGTTGAGCAATACTTAAAAGCGAACCACTTATTCTTTAACGTAGAAGAAGAACCAAACTATACTGATATTGTTGACTTAGATTTATCAACAGTTGAAGCGGCATTATCAGGTCCAAAACGTCCACAAGACTTAATCTTTTTAAGTGATATGAAAGAAGCATTCCAAAAGTCTGTTACAGCACCTGCTGGTAACCAAGGACATGGCTTTGATGCAAGTGAATTCGACAAGAAAGCAACAGTTGAATTCAAAGATGGCCGTAAAACTGAAATGAAAACTGGAGACATCGCCATTGCTGCGATTACTTCATGTACAAATACGTCTAACCCATACGTTATGTTAGGGGCAGGTTTATTAGCGAAAAAAGCAGTTGCGAAAGGCTTAAAAGTACCTGATTATGTGAAAACATCATTGGCTCCAGGTTCAAAAGTTGTAACTGGCTACCTTCGTGACGCAGGCTTACAAACATATTTAGATCAACTTGGTTTCAACTTAGTTGGTTATGGTTGTACAACATGTATCGGTAACTCAGGTCCGTTATTAGAAGAAATCGAAGCGGCAATTGCGAAAGATGACTTATTAGTAACGTCTGTATTATCAGGTAACCGTAACTTTGAAGGTCGTATCCACCCACTTGTAAAAGCGAACTATCTTGCATCACCACCACTTGTTGTTGCATATGCTTTAGCAGGTACAGTAGATATCGACTTACAAAACGAACCACTTGGTCAAGATCAAGATGGCAACGATGTGTACTTAAAAGACATCTGGCCTTCAATCCAAGAAGTATCAGACACAGTAGACAGTGTCGTAACACCTGAACTGTTTAAAGAAGAGTACGCAAATGTATATGAAAATAATGAATTATGGAACAAAATTGATACAACTGAGCAACCGTTGTATGACTTTGACCCAAGTTCAACATATATCCAAAATCCAACGTTCTTCCAAGGCTTATCAAAAGAACCTGGTACAATTCAACCATTAACAGGCTTACGTGTAATGGGTAAATTCGGTGACTCTGTTACAACAGACCACATTTCTCCAGCGGGTGCAATCGGTAAAGATACACCAGCAGGTAAGTACTTATTAGAAAATGGTGTATCACCACGTGACTTTAACTCTTATGGTTCACGTCGTGGTAACCACGAAGTAATGGTACGTGGTACATTTGCGAATATCCGTATTAAAAACCAACTTGCACCAGGTACTGAAGGTGGCTTCACAACTTACTGGCCAACAAATGAAGTAATGCCTATCTTTGATGCGGCAATGAAATACAAAGAAGACGGAACAGGTCTTGTTGTATTAGCTGGTAATGACTACGGTATGGGTTCTTCACGTGACTGGGCTGCGAAAGGTACAAACTTGTTAGGTGTTAAAACAGTTATCGCGCAAAGTTACGAACGTATCCACCGTTCAAACTTAGTGATGATGGGTGTATTACCATTACAATTTAAAGATGGTGAGTCAGCAGATACACTTGGCTTAGACGGTCAAGAAACAATCCAAGTTGATATTGATGAAACAGTTCAACCAGGTCAACTTGTAACTGTAACTGCAACGAAACCAGACGGTACAGTTGTGATATTTGAAGCGAAAGCACGTTTCGACTCTAATGTTGAAATGGATTACTACCGTCACGGCGGCATCTTACAACTCGTATTACGTAAAAAATTAGCTTAATAAGCGTATTCATAATAATAAGGCGAGTGCAGCATATCATGTGTTGTGCTCGCTTTTTTAGTGCGCTAGGAATGAAGGCTTAGTTAATTTTACTTACGAAATGGCGTGGCTTTGTGATAAGATAATGGATGAATTTGAACTCAGAAAGAAGGCTCGGATGTATGATTTATGCATTGACAGAAATAGAAGTACGCTATCAAGAGACAGATCAGATGGGTGTTGTGTATCACGGGAACTATGCGACGTGGTTTGAGGTGGCTCGTACGGACTATATACACAAGTTGGGGCTCGACTATGTAGAGATGGAACAACAAGGTGTTGTATCGCCTGTGACAGAGCTGAACGTGCAATACAAGAAGAGTGTCGGCTATCCGGAAAAGGTGACTGTAAAAACATGGGTGTCTAAGTTTTCAAGATTGCGTTCACGTTATGAATATGAAATCTATAATGAACAAGGTGAATTAGTTACGACGGGTTACACAGATAATGTGATTATTACTAAAGAAGAAGGTAAGCCGCTTCGTCTTGATAAGGCCTTTCCGAATTGGTATGCTGTGTACAATGACGTCGATCAACGAAATAAAGCTGGCGAAGAGCTAGAAGTTAAAAAAACCAATCAATAAGCGTTATGCCTATTGATTGGTTTTTAAAGTCTCTATATTTATTTTTTGACTTGTGCACGATAAACGATTTCATCATCAACAATGTCGATAGTAAGTTGATGATCTTCATAATACCAAATGTCTTTTTCAGCGATAACGATGTGTAAGTCGTCTACAATTGTCTCATAGCCGATTTCATCGATGTCTTTTAAAAAGTCGATATTAAATGCCGGGCTAAACCCTTGTTTTAATTGAAATTCGCCACCGTAACGGACGACAAAGTGGAGTACTTTACCAGCTTCAGGTAATTCCAGTTCCTCTTTGAACCATTCAACAGCCTTAGGGGTAATTTCTAAATTCATGTGCGAAACGCCTCCTTAAAAAATGAGTAAAGTACGCCTTTCATTGTAGCGTGTTTCGTGTTGAAATCAACTGCTATGCTTACATCCATTTAATTTTAGGTTCTGTCCCGTTCAAGATGCGTTTAATATTGCTTGTGTGTCGATAGATTAACAAACTTGCGACGATAAAACTGATAGCAAGTAAAATGTAATCTTGGACAAAGATCGAACCGATGACACAGCAGACGGCAGCAATGATGCTCGACAATGATACATACTTCGTTAGATAAAGAATAACAAAGAAAATAACAATAAGCACTAAGAATAACAACGGATTGACGCCTAATAAGACACCCGCGCTTGTAGCAACTGCTTTACCGCCTTTGAATTTTAAGTAAATCGGGTAGACGTGTCCGATAATCGAAAAAGCACCAACGATTAAACCGTGTACATCCACGCTGAACCATAATGGTAAGAAAACTACGATGAAGCCTTTGAAAATATCAAAAAATGTTACCGCAAAACCAGCGGGCTTACCAAGCACTCGAAAGCTGTTTGTTGCACCTGTATTACCACTGCCATAATTTCTAATGTCTTTTTTGAAAAATATTTTACCAATCAGATAACCACTAGGTATGGATCCGATTAAATAACTTGCAATGAATAAAAGGCATAATGCCATGTATTTTCACATCCTTTTAGTACCTGCTCTTATTTTACCATAAATTCATATATCGTCATGTATTTTCTAGTAAGATATCATAAATGATTGGTATGGACGTATAACAGTTCCCTTATCTAAGGGTACGAAAACATATATAGTGAATGCCGTTGCGTTATTTGACATCGACCGCTCTTTTTGTATAAGCTTAAGATAACTTAATGAGCGAAAGGGTGAAGCAACTACATGATTTATTAATCCTATTTTATGAACGACAGCAATTGAAGGTAAATGATGATGCAGCAATAATCGGCTGTGTTATTAAGGATGCTTTCAATTGTATGCTTCAGGATAGGATTGTATGTCTGTGGTTGCGAGATGAGGTAACAGAGGCTTTTTAATGCTGGAAATTGGATGTTATCTCAAATATGTACACCTGTATGGATTTTTGCCTCCTATTCTGAATGACAATAGGGGGCATTTATTGTCTCCGCATAATTCTAAGGAGATGATTGTATGAGGATTTTAGTAGAAACCACTCAGATAAAACACTATGTACAGGATCGTTTGTTATTGGATATAGACAAACTTCAAGTATATGAAGGCGAGCGCATTGGTTTGGTAGGTCATAATGGTAGTGGGAAAACGACATTATTACAAATCCTGACTGAACAGCTTTCGGCGGAACAAGGTGTTGTAACGCAATACACGCGACAGGCATACATTCCTCAGCTCAAGTCATATGAGATGACGAAGAGTGGTGGGGAAGTGATGCAAAACCATATTCAACACGCACTTAGCCAACAGCCAGAATTACTGTTTGCTGATGAGCCAACAGCCAACTTAGATACGGATCATATCGAAGCGCTAGAGAATACATTACAAGCATGGACAGGTGCATTTGTGATTATCTCGCATGACCGTGCCTTTCTAGATGCATTATGTACGACTATATGGGAACTAGAAGATAGTAAGCTGACGATATATAAGGGGAATTACAGTGATTATGTCGAACAGAAAGCGCTGGCACGTCGGCAATTACAACAGGCGCATGAAAAGTATGAAAGAGAAAAGAAACATCTAGAAGCGGCGATTCGGTTAAAAGAGCGAAAGGCGCAACAAGCAACGAAGAAACCGAGAAATTTAACGAGCTCAGAAGCGAGAGTTAAAGGGACGAATGTCTATTTTGCGAATAAGCAGAAGAAATTGCGTCAAACGATTAAGTCTATGGAAAGCCGATTGGATAGACTGGATAAGGTAGAGAAGGTAAAAGATGCCGCACCACTCAAAATGCCAATGCCACATTCCGAAATATTAAAGCAGCGTATTATAATGCGGGCAGAAGCATTTTCGGGTCAAATAAATAACCGTGTTTTATGGCATCCTACGCAATTTAATGTACACGGTGGGGATAAGCTTGCCATTATGGGTGCGAATGGCAGTGGGAAATCAACGCTCATCAAACAATTATTACAACAGTCATTAAGTGTTTCTATATCGCCATCGGTTAAAGTCGGCTATTTTAGCCAGAATTTGGATATTTTAGACGTTGACCAAACCATTTTAGAAAATATACAAAGCACATCAGAACAAGATGAAACATTGATTCGCACGGTACTTGCACGTATGCACTTTTATAAAGACGATGTATACAAACGTGTGAATATATTAAGTGGCGGCGAACGTGTTAAGGTTGCCCTTGTGAAAATATTTGTAAGTGACGTGAATACACTCATATTGGACGAACCAACAAACTTTCTGGATATGCAGGCGATTGAGGCATTTGAAGCTTTATTACGTGAATATGAAGGAACGGTTATTGTGGTGTCGCATGATCGTAGGTTTATTGACCAAATAGCGACACGGATGATGATAATTGAAGATCAGAAGGTCAAAGTTTTTGAAGGAACGTATCATCAGTGGAAAGAGGCACAAGTAACGGCGCAAAAGCGCGATGCCAATGATGACAAACTGTTATTGGAACACAGAATCACTGATGTGCTCAGTCGATTAAGTATGACGCCATCAGCGGCCTTAGAACAAGAATTTCAAGAATTGTTGAAGCAAAAACGCGAACTTGATGAATAATGATACATGAAAATGGCTTAAAGCATTATTTTTTTATAAGTTTTCAGCTGATATGTAGGATGAAAAATGGCTTAGTTTCGCTGATATCTTTCATTTGTGGCTTGCATTTTTGCGGTTTTTATATAAGAATAGCTATTGTATAGTTTGATAAACGAACGTATGTTTGCAGGAGGGGAATTGTGTGTCAGCGAAAAAGATGAATAACTATTCGGATGATGCGATACAAGTATTAGAAGGTCTAGAAGCGGTACGTAAAAGACCAGGTATGTATATAGGTTCTACAGACAAACGCGGCTTACATCATCTCGTGTACGAAGTCGTTGATAACTCTGTAGATGAAGTATTAAACGGCTATGGTGATGAAATTCAAGTGACCATCAATGCTGATGAGAGTATCACGATTACAGACAATGGACGTGGGATGCCAACCGGGATGCACAAATCAGGCAAACCAACTGTCGAAGTGATTTTTACCGTATTACACGCAGGTGGAAAGTTCGGACAAGGTGGTTACAAAACATCAGGGGGACTACACGGTGTAGGTGCTTCTGTAGTTAACGCTTTAAGCGAATGGTTAACGGTTGAAATTCACCGTGATGGCAAAGTATTTGAACAGAAGTTTGCCCATGGGGGTGTGCCACAGACGAGTCTTGTAGAAAAAGGCAAGACGAAAAAAACGGGTACTATTGTAACATTCAAACCAGATCCAGAGATTTTTAAAAGCACAACGTCGTTTAATTTTGATACGTTAAGTGAGCGTTTCCAAGAGTCAGCGTTCTTATTACAAGGCTTGAAAATCGTTATGGAAGATAAGCGTGCAGGTAAAGAAAGACAAGAAGTTTACCACTATGAAGAAGGTATCAAAGCATTTGTGAGCTATGTCAACGAAGGCAAAGAGACGCTGCACGATGTTGCGTTATTCCAAGGCACAATGAATGATATTGAAGTGGATGTTGCGTTTCAATATAACGATCAATATTCAGAGAGTATTTTAAGTTTCGTTAACAACGTGCGTACAAAAGATGGCGGGACACACGAAGTCGGTTTCAAAACTGCGATGACACGTGTCTTCAATGAATATTCACGTCGTATCGGTGAATTAAAGCCGAAAGATAAAAATATTGAAGGTAACGATATTCGTGAAGGTTTAACTGCGATTGTGTCAGTACGTATTCCAGAACACCTGTTACAATTCGAAGGGCAAACGAAATCTAAATTGGGAACGACTGAAGCGAGAAGTGCGGTAGACGCGATTATTGCGGAGAAGTTGCCATTCTATTTAGAAGAAAAAGGGCAATTATCGAAAGCATTAGTTAAAAAAGCGATTAAAGCACAGCAAGCGCGTGAAGCGGCACGTAAAGCACGTGAAGATGCACGCTCAGGCAAAAAGAATCGCCGTAAAGATACGTTATTGTCTGGGAAGCTAACGCCAGCACAAAGTAAAAATACGAAGAAAAATGAATTGTATCTTGTCGAAGGGGATTCTGCGGGTGGCTCAGCAAAACTTGGTCGTGACCGCAAATTCCAAGCGATTTTACCGTTGCGTGGTAAAGTTATTAACACAGAAAAAGCACGTCTTGAAGACATTTTCAAAAACGAAGAGATTAACACGATTATTCATACAATCGGTGCGGGTGTCGGCAACGACTTTAATATAGAAGATAGCAACTATAACCGCATCATTATTATGACCGATGCCGATACAGACGGTGCACATATCCAAGTGTTATTGTTAACGTTCTTCTTCAAATATATGCGTCCACTTGTGCGTGAAGGCCATGTCTTTATCGCATTACCTCCGTTGTATAAGTTGGAAAAAGGGAAAGGTAAGCAAAAACGTGTGGAATACGCATGGACGGATGAAGAGTTAGAGAAGTTGCAGAAAGAATTAGGCAAAGGTTTCATGCTACAACGTTATAAAGGTCTCGGGGAAATGAACCCAGATCAATTATGGGAAACAACGATGAATCCTGAGACGCGTACGTTAATTCAAGTTCAAATTGATGATGAAGTCCGTTCGTCTAAGCGTGTATCTACATTGATGGGCGATAAAGTAGCACCACGTCGTGAATGGATTGAACGTCATGTCCAATTTGGTATGCAAGAAGATCAAAGTATTTTAGAAAATGATGAAGTTCAAATTTTAGTTAAAGATGAAATAGATGGGGAGGATGCATAATGGCTGAGGTAATTCAAACTTTACCGTTAGAAGATGTCATTGGCGATCGTTTTGGGCGCTATAGTAAATACATTATCCAAGAGCGTGCGTTGCCAGATGTGCGTGATGGGTTAAAGCCTGTACAACGACGTATCTTGTATTCAATGTTTTCAAGCGGTAATACGTATGATAAAAACTTCCGTAAAAGTGCCAAAACAGTCGGTGACGTTATCGGACATTTGCATCCACATGGCGACAGTTCTGTCTATGATGCCATGGTGCGTTTAAGTCAAGATTGGAAGTTGCGTCACTTGCTTGTTGAAATGCACGGAAACAACGGTAGTATTGACAATGACCCGCCTGCAGCGATGCGTTATACAGAGGCGAAACTTAGTCAGTTGTCTGAACAGTTATTACGTGATTTGAATAAAGAGACTGTAGACTTTGTCCCGAACTATGATGATACACAAATGGAGCCAATGGTATTGCCAGCACGTTTGCCGAACTTGTTAATCAATGGTTCTACGGGGATTTCTGCAGGATATGCGACTGATATTCCGCCACATAACTTGGCAGAAGTCATTACGGCGACATTGAAGTTGATTGATAACCCGGATATGACCGTGAAACAACTGATGAAGTATATTAAAGGGCCTGACTTCCCAACAGGTGGTATTATCCAAGGTATCGACGGTATTCAAAAAGCTTATGAGACGGGTAAAGGGAAAGTCATTGTCCGTGCGAAAGCTGAGACTGAAACATTGCGTAATGGTCGCAGCCAGATTGTTGTAACAGAAATTCCTTATGAAGTGAATAAAGGCAGCCTCGTTAAAAAAATCGATGAGCTACGTGCTGATAAAAAAGTGGACGGTATTGTGGAAGTCCGCGATGAAACAGACCGTAGTGGTTTACGTGTTGCGATTGATTTGAAAAAAGATGTTAATGCGACAGCGATTTTAAATTATTTGTATAAGAATACGGACTTACAAGTTGCGTATAACTTTAACATGGTCGCAATCAGTGACGGTCGCCCAAAATTAATGGGCATTAAACAAATTATTGATTGTTACTTAAATCATCAGATAGAAGTTGTAACACGTCGTACGCGTTATGACTTGAAACACGCAGAAGAGCGTATGCATATTGTTGAAGGGCTGATGAAGGCCCTGTCTATTTTAGACGAAGTTATCGCTTTAATTCGTGAGTCGAAAAACAAACGCGATGCGAAAGATAACTTAGTGGCGACGTATGACTTTACAGACGCACAAGCGGAAGCCATCGTGATGTTACAACTGTATCGTTTAACAAATACGGACATCGTGGCCTTGCAAGAAGAACACGATGCGCTTTCTAACAAAATTGAAGGCTTACAACATATTTTAAATGATCACAATGCATTGTTAGACGTCATCAAAAACGAATTGTCCGAGATTAAAAAGCAATTTAAAGATGCGAGATTGTCAACGATTGAAGCGGAAATTGCAGAAATTAAAATTGACAAAGAAGTACTTGTGCCGAGTGAAGTTGTGATGGTTAGCGTAACGCATGAAGGTTACATCAAACGTACGTCATTGCGTAGCTTTAACGCCTCAGGCAAAGAAGAAATCGGCTTGAAAGCGGACGATTACGTATTGAAATGTATGGAAGTGAATACACAAGATACGGCACTCGTATTTACGAATAAAGGCCGTTACTTGTCGATTCCTGTGCACAAATTGCCGGACATCAAATGGAAAGACTTAGGTCAGCACGTGTCACAAATTGCGTTGATTGACGAAGATGAAGTCATTGTGGACTATGATGTTGTGTCAACGTTTGATGATAGTGAAGCGGTTATTACAGCAACACGTAATGGCATGATTAAGATGACGACATTATCACACTATAAAACAGCACGTCACTGCAAACCACTTGTAGCGATGAAGTTGAAAGACGATGATGTTGTGATTGCTGCAGTCAGAACGCGCGTTGAAGACACTGAGAACATGGTTACGTTATTAACGCATAAAGGGATGTCGCTCACATATCCAATTGCTGAATTGCCAACGACAGGTATTCGTACGGGCGGCGTGAAAGCCATCAACCTAAAAGCTGAAGACCATGTTGTAATGGCGGATTTAGTAAGCAAAAATGATACGGTATTGATTGCGACACAACGAGGTGCATTAAAACGTATTGGCTTTGACGTCTTGCAAGAAGCGAAACGTGCACAACGTGGTATTACCTTGTTGAAAGAATTGAAAAAACAACCACATCGTATCGTGGCCGCACGCGTCTGTCGTGAAGCGGATACGCAATATCATTTAGTGTCAGACGAGGCAGTTCATGATGGGCAAATTAACAAAATTCATTTATCAGAACAATATACAAACGGCTCATTTGTCGTTGATATAGCGACATTTGGAGAAATTCGTAATCTATTTATTAGCGAATAATAAAAAAATTGATAGTCACTTTTGTGCTTAGATGATAAACTATTACTAGTTGTGTTTATTAAGACATTTGAAAATCTAATAGTAAAGAGTGATATTAATGAGAGATTTTGATAGTTTAATTCCTGACTGGTTTAAAACAATTGTTGGGGTCGGGAACGATTTAATTTGGTCACAATATTTAATTGGTCTCCTCTTGACTGCTGGTGTATTCTTCACAATCAGCTCTAAATTTGTCCAAATTAGGTGGATACCTGAAATGTTCCGCGCGATTAAGGAAAAGCCGGAAACATTAGATTCAGGTGAAAAAGGGATTTCATCATTCCAAGCCTTTGCAATTAGTGCAGGTTCTCGTGTGGGTACAGGGAACATTGCCGGTGTTGCAACAGCAATCGTATTAGGCGGTCCAGGTGCTGTATTCTGGATGTGGATTATTGCGATTGTCGGTGCAGCGAGTGCATTCATCGAGGCAACTTTGGCGCAAGTATACAAAGTGCCTGATGAAGAAGGCGGTTTCCGTGGTGGTCCAGCGTACTACATTACAAAAGGATTGAATCAAAGATGGCTTGGTGTTGTCTTTGCGGTATTGATTACAGTGACATTCGCTTTTGTATTTAACACAGTTCAATCGAACACAATTGCAGAATCATTAAATACACAATACAATGTGAGTCCTGTCGTGACAGGTATTATCCTTGCTGTTCTTACTGCTATCATCATTTTTGGTGGTGTGCGTAGTATTGCAAATATTTCATCAGCGATTGTTCCGTTTATGGCACTTATCTATGTTGCAATGGTACTTGTAATTCTATTTATAAACTATGATCAAATCATCCCAATGATTTTAACGATTATTAAAAGTGCATTCGGTCTTGAACAAGCTGCTGGCGGTGCTGTAGGTTTCGCAGTGCTACAAGGGATTAAACGTGGTTTATTCTCAAACGAAGCCGGTATGGGTTCTGCGCCAAATGCTGCAGCAACAGCAGCGGTATCTCACCCTGTAAAACAAGGTTTAATTCAATCGTTAGGTGTATTCTTTGACACAATCTTAGTATGTACAGCAACAGCGATCATGATTTTACTTTATTCAGGATTAGAGTTTGGCGAAAATGCGAAACAAGGTGTTGCGGTTACACAATCTGCATTGAACGAACATCTTGGTAGCGCGGGTGGTATTTTCTTAACAATTGCGATTGCATTGTTTGCATTCTCATCAGTCATTGGTAACTACTATTACGGTCAATCAAATTTGGAGTTCTTAACAAAAAGTAAAGCGGCATTATTTATTTTCCGTTGCTTTGTCGTAGTACTTGTATTCGTAGGTGCGGTTGTTAAGACTGAGACTGTTTGGAGTACAGCAGACTTATTCATGGGGCTTATGGCAATAGTCAACTTGATTGCGATTATCGCGTTATCTAATATTGCGTTAGCTGTGATGAGAGATTATCAGAAACAACGCAAAGAAGGTAAACGTCCAATCTTCAGACCAGAAGACCTTGAAATTAACTTATTTGGTATTGAGTGCTGGGGGAACAAGGCACAAAACCTAAACAATACAACAACGAAAAATACAAAATAATATATAAGTGATAAGCTGAATGTGGAATATGTGATGTATTCTGCATTCAGCTTTTTCTAACTTTCTAGCTTTATTGTGAAATGTTTTTTGACTTTTCTTATCGTGTTTAGGAGTAAAACAGAGATAAACCTTTTCAATTAGCGGAATAGCCGATATAATTTGTTGTGAATGTTGAGAGAGGGTGATTGCATGAACACATACAAAATAACAAAAGTCCTCAATAATAATGTGATTATTTGTAAGCATGATGATACGGAAGTTGTGCTAGTTGGAAAAGGGATTGGATTTAACAAAAAGACAGGTATGTTGATTCAAGACGTGGATACGATTGAAAAGGTATTCCAGCTTCAAAATAAATCACAACAAGATCACTATTTGATGTTAATGGATCAAACGAATGAAGAAGAGATTCGCGTAGTGATTGAATCGGTACAAATTATTTTGTCGCACTTTAATATAGAGAATAATGAATCGTTTATCGTCTCACTGACAGATCATTTAATTTTCGCCTTGAAACGTGTGAAAAAAGGGCAATTGATTAGCAATCCATTTTTGAGTGAGACAAAGTATAGTTATCCAGAAGCATATCAAATTGCGAAACGTGTTGTGGCACGCCTGAATTTACAGTTAAATGTGGCATTCCCTGAAGACGAAGTAGGGTTTATTGCGTTGCATATCGCATCACAAATTGAAGATGTCAGCGTAGAGAATACGAAACAGGTGACCGAATTAATCAATCGTTCAGTTCGTTTGATTGAGCATGATCGACAAGTCCGCATTGATGTGACATCATTGCAATATCAACGTTTTATTCGACATATGCACTTTTTATTGCAGCGCTTAAAAAAAGGAGAACGTTCAACAATTGAATTAAGTTTTGAGAACCTATTGAAAGCGCAATATCCGCTATGCTATAATGTAGCTGTTAAAATAATTAAGATGATTCAATCACAAATGGATGTTGAAGTGTATGAAGCTGAAGTGGCTTATTTAACAATGCACATCCAGCAGTTGGTTCGTACATCTCAACAATCTTAAATCAATAACGTGTTACTAAGTGAGATTAGGCATGAGTGAAAAATTGTGAATATAACTATTCGCGATTTCTTTCTCATGCCTTTTGTGTTGTATTCATCGACAAATGGAGGTTAGTACAGTGAGGAAAAAGCTTTTTGGTCAATTGCAACGTATTGGTAAAGCATTAATGTTACCAGTTGCGATTTTACCTGCTGCCGGTTTGTTATTAGCAATCGGGACAGCAATGCAAGGGGACGCATTACAAGGCTATCTGCCATTTCTTCAAAACGCTGGAGTTCAAGGCGTTGCTGAAATGATGACAGGTGCTGGGGGAATTATTTTTGATAACTTACCAATTATCTTCGCCATGGGTGTAGCAATTGGTTTAGCAGGTGGAGATGGTGTTGCAGCGATTGCAGCGTTAGTTGGTTATCTTGTTATGAACAAAACGATGAGTGCGTTCTTAAAAGTAACCGCTGAAAGCGTTGCTGATCCAGCAAGCGGTTATGCAAACATCCTAGGTATCCCAACACTTCAAACAGGTGTGTTCGGTGGTATCATCATCGGGGCTTTAGCAGCTTGGTGTTATAACAAGTTCTACAACATCAACTTGCCATCTTACTTAGGGTTCTTTGCTGGTAAGCGTTTTGTACCAATTGCAATGGCTGGTACATCATTCTTATTAGCATTCCCAATGGCATGGATTTGGCCAACAATTCAAGGTGGCTTGAATGCATTCAGTGAAGGGTTACTTGACGCTAATACAGGTATTGCCGTATTCTTATTCGGATTCATCAAACGACTTTTAATTCCGTTCGGTTTACATCATATTTTCTATGCACCGTTCTGGTTTGAGTTTGGTTCTTATACAAATGCCGCTGGTGAAATTATTCGCGGTGACCAACGTATCTTCTTTGAACAGTTACAAGAAGGTTCAAGATTAACAGCAGGTAAGTTCATGCAAGGTGAATTCCCTGTTATGATGTTCGGTTTACCAGCTGCTGCATTAGCTATTTATCAAGCAGCTAAACCTGAAAACAAAAAGGTTGTTGCCGGTTTAATGGGTTCTGCAGCATTAACATCATTCTTAACTGGTATCACTGAACCATTAGAATTCTCATTCTTATTCGTTGCACCGTTATTATTCTTCTTACATGCGGTGTTAGATGGTTTAGCATTCTTTATTATGTATTTACTTGACTTACATCTTGGTTATACATTCTCAGGTGGTTTCATCGACTTTGTATTACTCGGTGTTTTACCAAATAAAACAGCTTGGTGGCTAGTTATTCCAATTGGTCTCGTTTATGCAGTGATTTACTACTTTGCATTCCGTTTCTTAATTAAGAAATTTGACTATAAGACACCAGGTCGTGAAGACAAACAAGTATCAGCGCAAACAACAGCAGCAGGTGAATTACCATACGCTGTGTTAGAAGCAATGGGTGGTAAAGAAAACATCAAACATTTAGATGCATGTATTACGCGTCTTCGTGTTGAAGTAAACGATAAAGCCCAAGTAGATGTTGGTCGTTTGAAAGATTTAGGTGCTTCAGGTGTCCTTGAAGTTGGTAACAATATGCAAGCAATCTTCGGACCGAAATCAGACCAAATCAAACATGAAATGCAACAAATCATGTCAGGACAAGCAGTGACATCAACAGTAGACTTAGACGATAAAGACGAAGCTACAGTTGTAGATGCTGCGACAGCAAACAAAGAAGCAGTGAACCACTTTGTAGCTGCACCATTAAAAGGTGAAGTTCTACCATTAAGTGAAGTACCTGACCAAGTATTTAGTGAGAAAATGATGGGTGACGGTATTGCGATTCGCCCAACAGAAGGTAAAGTCTATGCACCATTTAACGGTCGCGTACAGATGGTATTCCCAACGAAACACGCGATTGGTTTAACATCTGCAGACGGCTTAGAATTACTGATTCACGTTGGTTTAGATACAGTGAAGTTAGAAGGTCAATGCTTCGACGTACTTGTTGAAGAAGGTCAAGAAATCAAAACAGGTGACGTCTTAATGACATTCGACTTAGACTACATTAAAGAACACGCGAAAAGTGATATTACGCCAATTATTGTGACACAAGCAGACATTACAAACTTAGACTACACAACAGCAGCAACTGTTACAGCAGGCGACAAACTTTTTGAAACAAAATAATCCTTTAAAGAAAGCTGAGATAATGTGATGTGTATCATCACGTATCTCGGCTTTTCTAGTCGTATAGTGGTTAAAATTTAGGGCATTGTTCTGCTAGGGGTTGGGACACAATAAATTTAATCACTGGACCTGGAACATTAATACAAACATTCAAATTAAGCCTGAGATTTTATGTATATGCCAGTAGCTGACTGGTATGAAAATACGCTTTTACAAGCTTTTTTCATGCCTAATCAGCTTTGCCGGGGGGGGACGACGGAATCTTTTTAGAAAAATGAGATTCCTGTCCCACTCCCAACCTCCTCTCTATTTCTATTTTGTGGCAAATATAGGTTAGCAGTTTGATTTTCAGTTAAAAAAGTATAAACTATAATTACTTTCCAAAAGGTTTGGTGAATGCTATGTCAGAACAAGAAACGAATAAGACGCAAGGAGAAAAGCGGATTGAAATTAAAGAAAGCCGCTTCATGCAGTTCTTTGGCGGCAAAGATTTATTATATGCGTTAGTTGTATTTATTCTTATCGGTGTGGTTATTTTTATATTCGATCGCGTATCTTATGTATTCCAACCGTTTGTGATTATTTTTAATACAATTGCAGCACCGATTATTGTTGCGCTCATACTCTATTATTTATTTAATCCTATTATTAATATGTTAGAGCGTTACAATATTAAACGTGTATGGGGGATTACACTGCTGTTTTTAGGAATTATTGGGTTAATCACTTTAGCTGTTAACTTGCTAATTCCAGTTGTGACATATCAATTTGACCGATTGATGCATAACTTCCCAGCATACATTAACAAATTGACGAACTTTGTTAATAATATGATGCACGTACCATTTTTATCTGATTATTATAGCGATATTGAAAAATGGTTACACAGCTTACAAGAGAAAATCCCAACTTTTGCGAATGGCTTTAGTGATAAAATTCGCGTATTTGCTGAAGCTGTTGTCAACGTAACAGTTGTTATCGTCACAGTGCCATTTGTATTATTCTTTATGTTAAAGGATGGTCACCGCTTCAAAAGCTTTTCAAACAAGATTGTGCCACCTAAGTTCCGTAAAGATGTGCATGAGCTATTAGACAAAATGAGCGAGCAAGTGGGTTCATACATCCAAGGGCAAATCATTGTGTCATTCTGTATCGGCGGCTTGCTGTTTATTGGTTATTCGATTATTGGCTTAGACTACGCACTTATTCTAGCAAGTATTGCCGCGGTAACGAGTGTCGTACCATATCTCGGTCCAACGATTGCGATTTCGCCGGCAATTATTATTTCAATTATTACATCACCGTTTATGTTGGTGAAGTTAATTATTGTATGGACGGCGGTTCAATTCATTGAAGGGCATTTTATTTCTCCTAATATAATGGGGAAAACAATGCGTATTCATCCGTTGACAATCATTTTTGTATTACTATGTGCAGGTAACTTACTAGGTATTGTTGGGGTTATTTTAGGGATTCCGACATATGCCATTATTAAAGTATTGGTGTCTCACGTGTTTATGTTATTTAAAAGACGTTATAACAAATTTTATGCTGATGATGCCGGCCCGTATGAATTTGTAGAAGATCAAAGCGGACGTAAGCGTTAAGCCTAACAAAGGAATGTGACAGTAGCTGACTATCGTGAATATGATTATTCACGTTTACTCAGTCTTGTCAGGGTGGGACAACGGAATCTTTTTTGAAAAACGAGAGGCCTGTCCCACGCGCACCCTATGTGTACATTCCTTATACATATTAAAAGTTTGTTATTAAATTTAGTTTGGTTGATAGAGAGGAGTAATGTTGTGAGTGTTAACAAACAACTTATATTGAAATATTTAAAGGTAATTTTCATCATCGCGCTATTGAGCATCGTGACATTTGTATTAGTGAAAGAACTGTCACATATTGATTTCAAGCGTACATTTTTATTGTTCAATCGTATTGATAGCTTACAACTCGTATTGCTCTTTGTATTAGGGGCAAGTTCGGTTGTCATATTGTCATTATATGATGTCATTTTAACAATGCGTTTTGGACTCAAATTATCAAAATTCAAAGCACTAAGAGTCGGCTATATTATTAATGCATTTAACAATATGATTGGTTTTGGTGGCTTTATTGGCGCAAGTGTTCGCTTGTGGTTTTATCAACAATATACAGACCGCAAAAAGAAACTTGTTCAATTTGTATCATATATGCTGACGTCTATGTTAACAGGTCTCAGCTTTCTATCGTTACTCGTTGTAACACATATTTTAGATGTGAGCTTTTTAGACCAAACATCAGTATGGTTGAAAGTATTCTTATACGTTGTAGCTGCATTATTGCCTGTCTTTATCATTGTGTCATGGGTATGGCCAATTGATAAAACGGCACGCTGGCTAGGCGCAAGTTTCACACTGATCTCAAGTTTTGAATGGTTTATGGCAACAGTGGTATTCTATTATGCCTTATACCTAGTCGGTGCACCGATTTCGTTCTCTGTCGTATTAGGTGTTTTCATAGTTGCAGCCATTTCCGGTTTGATTTCATTTATCCCTGGTGGTTTTGGTGCTTTTGACTTATTGATTTTATTAGGGTTTAAGTATTTCGGCTTACCAGAAGAAAAAATTGTTTTAGCATTATTGTTATACCGTGTTGCGTATTATTTCATTCCATTGTTCATTTCATTGATTTTAACAGTATTTGAATTTGGTACAATGGCGAAAAAATATGTCGCAGAATCTAAATATTTCCAACCAGCTAAAGAAGTGACGGCTTTCTTAATGTCATTCCAAAAGGATACAGTAAGTTATATTCCGTCATTCGCATTAAGTTGCTTAGTTTTCATTATGAGTTTCGTATCTTTAATTAATAACTTTGGAATTATTTTTGATGCGTCGGAATCGAAGCAGCACGTATTGTTTATTAGTCTGTATATATTGAATGTCAGTGCTGGGTTGATTTTATTTCTAAACTTAAAAGGGATTATGTTGAGAAGTAAGCGTGCATTGTTATTTGCGATTGTTGCATTGATTATTTTAATTGTCTCGAATCTTTTTGTTTACGGTATTTTTGCGCTATCGGTTACTTCTATTTTAGCAATCATGCTTTTATCAGCACTCATCTTTGCTTACCGTAAGTCACGCATATTGAAACGTCCTGTAAGATTAAAATCTATTGTCATTATGGGCTTCGTCTCAGTAGTTGTCTTGTACGTCAATCAATTTTTAGTTCGCAGCTTTTTAGAATTGTTAGATGTGGAAATACCAAAAGTGGATGTCTTTTTATTAAGATCAGCATTTTGGTTATCATTCTTAGGATTAACGTTACTTGTTGTAGCGATTATCAACTTCTTTGAATGGCGTTACCATCGTCCAAGTACTTATAATGATATGAACGTTGCACAGCAAATACTTGATACACATGGCGGTCACTTATTAAGTCATTTATTGCATAGTGGTGACAAGCGTGTTTATGTCAATGAAGCACAAAATGCGTTTCTCATGTATCGTTATACGCGAGATGCATTTATCGTCTTAGGTGATCCTATTGGCGATGACACGGGCTTCAAATCGCTGTTAACAGAGTTTTACAGTCATGCTAAGTATTTAGGTGCGGATGTGATGTTTTACCAAGTGTCTGAAGAACAGTTACCACTTTATCACGATTTTGGTAATCAGTTTTTCAAATTAGGTGAAGAAGCATTGATTGATGTCACAAACTTTACAGTTGCCGGTAAGAAACGACGTGGTTTTAGAGCAACGTTAAACAAGTTTGAAACGCAAGGTTATACATTTGAAATTCTAGAGTCGCCTTTGGATGAAGAAACATATCAACGCTTGCGCAAAATTAGTGATATTTGGCTTGGTCAACAGTCAGAATTCTATTTTTCAGTAGGTCACTTTAATCGAGCGTATGTGAACGCAGCGCCTGTTGCGGTATTAAGAAATGCAGAAGGGCAAATCGATGCGTTTGCGACGTTAATGCCTGTTGATAATCAAACGACGATTTCCGTAGACTTAATTCGTTGGAATAGAGAGATTGAACTTCCGTTTATGGATGGTTTATATTTGCATATGATTCTATGGGCGCAAACAGCTGGATATGAACGCTTTAATATGGGTATGGCGACGTTATCGAATGTCGGTCAAGTCCCGTATGGTCATTTGAAAGAGAAAGTTGTAGGGCGTTTTTATGAGCATTTCAATGGCTTGTATAGTTTCCAAGGCTTGCGTCAATATAAGAGTAAGTTTGGACCTGATTGGGAATCACGTTATCTCATTTATCATCGCTCACAGACTGTGTGGGAGTGTTTATTGAAAGTGACACGTATCATACGTAAAAAACATCGTGCTTAATAAGAGCGGGGCAGACACCTGAATAAAGATGTCTGCCCCATTTATTTTACTTTTTAAGATTGTGTGCTTGTGCATAGGCGGCACGGTCTGCTTGTTCTTGCGCATAGCGTTCAGGTTGTTTTTTGTAAAAATCTTGATGGTATGCTTCCGCTTCGTAAAAATCGGAAACAGGTAACACTTTTGTCGCAATGGCTTTGTCGTGATCGAATGTATCTTTTAACTGCTCGATATGTGCTTCTGCCACTTCTTTCTGATCTTCATTGGTATAGAAGATAGCTGTGCGGTATTGTGTACCACGATCTTGAAACTGTCCATCTGCATCGGTTGGGTCAATGACAGAAAAGAAAATTTCTAACAGCTTTTGGTAGGAAAAAAGAGCCACATCATATTCGATTTTGACAACTTCATAGTGTCCAGTTTCTCCAGTTTTAACTTGTTCATAAGTAGGGTTACTTACGTGTCCGCCCATATAACCTGAAGTGACTTTCTCGATACCTTCGTACTGATCAAATGGTTTCGTCATACACCAAAAGCAGCCACCAGCAAAATAAGCTGTATTTATATTCATTTAAACACCCTTCCTAGTGCATTATTTTTCATGATTGTACAGTTTTTACTTGCTTTTTAAAATGAATTTATATACCGTTAATATGTGTTTATTATAGTACATAGATACCGAATTTTGAAGATATAAGGTTGAGAGATAATGGAAAATAAAATTAAACGTAGAAACGCAAATGTATCAGAGCCAAAGTTGAAGCGTACTAAAAAGAGACGTTTACGCAAATTACCATTTATTATTTTAGCAATTATTCTATTGATTGTATTACCAGTCATTTATAGTGTGAGAAGTTATCATCAAGGTTTGGAAGTCGCAAAAACACATAATCAAGAACCTAAGATACATAAATTTAATGGTGTCTCCAAAAATGACGGTAAAGCAACGGTACTTATTTTAGGGACAGACTTGGAAGATGGTGGTGTATCGCGCACGGACTCTATTATGGTCGCGCAATATGACTACATTAAGAAAGACATGAAAATCATCTCTGTTATGCGTGATATTTATGCGGATATTCCAGGCTATAACAGCTATAAGATTAATGCGGCATATTCGCTAGGTGGCGCTGAATTGATGCGCAAAACATTAAAAGAAAATTTGGGCATTGAACCGGAATATTATGCGACCTTAGATTTTAAAGGTTTCGAAGCGATGATTGATGAGCTTGAACCGGATGGGATACCTATCGATGTTGAAAAAGATATGTCGGAAAAAATCGGGGTATCTTTGAAAAAAGGACACTATCGCTTGAATGGTAAAGAATTACTAGGTTATGCAAGATTCCGTAACGATGAAGAAGGTGACTTCGGTCGTGTACGTCGTCAACAACAAGTGATGTCAGCGCTGAAACAACAATTGACAGAGCCATCTTCTATTGTGAAAGCACCTAAATTAGCAGGCATTATGCGCGGCTATGTGAGTACGGATATGCCCGATTCCGCTATTTATCAAACAGGGCTCAGCTTTATTTTACGTGGTGACAAAAACATCAAAACATTGAGCGTACCAGTTAAAGGAAGTTATGAGGACATAGTAACGAATGATGGTGGCGCAGCACTTGGAATTGATAAAAAAGAAAATAAAAAGCGCATTCAGCAATTCTTGAATGAAGAATAAAAATAAATAAGCCATTACATGACAATTCGCTGTCGATGTAATGGCTTATTTGCATTACTTAGGTTATAGCTTTTGTGGCTGTTCGGCCTTTATTGGTCTGATTTGCGCGTACCACCAAGACCGTAATGTGTTGGTTTCATTTCTTCTACAACAACAGAAATCGCATCGCGTTGTGCGTTAGTTGTTTTTTCAACAGCATCAGTCACTTCTTTAACTAAGTTTTTCAGTTGATCGTCTGTACGACCTTCTAATAATTTAACTGTAACGATTGGCATATAATTCGCTCCTCTCTTGTTGATGATCACTCACATTATAACATTTTTAGTTATGGGTTGCGTATATTTATACGAAACACGTATGATAGAGAGAGATTAGAAAAAGAGTCATGGGAGGATATTTTACATGGGTTTCGACAACATCTTAACATCATTAGGAATTGACGGCATGAAAGTGGTTGTACATCTTGATCAACAATCATATAAGGTAGATGATACGATTACAGGGTATGTCAAATTAAAAGCAGGCTTAAGCGATCAAAAAGTGACGCATATTGAGCTGAAATTACTCGAAAAATATAAAAACACGGACGAGACAAGCGAGTTTACACACTTGACGAATGAACTCGACACGTTTGTGATTGATGAGACGTTTACGCTTGATGTCAAAGAACAGAAAAAGATTATGTTTGATTTTAAACCAGAAGCACTTAGCTTTAAAAATGATACGAGTCGCATTTATTTAAATACACATGTGTTTATCGATTTAGGTATTGATGAAGAAGTGGAAGCAGAAATTCCATATGTGCGTTAATCGTTAACATGGACGGGGCATAGGCAGGAATCTCATTTTTAAAAAGATTCCGTTGTCCAACGCTCTGTCCATTTTTTTGTTGAAAGACAAAAATTTTTTACTTGAAAATAGAACGTATGTTCGCTACCCTTGTAATAGACAATAATGAATAGGTGATAGAAATGTATGATTATCATTTGTTAGAAGATAGGGACATATTATGTATTGATCAAAAGAGTTTTTTCGCGAGCGTTGCATGCATTGATAAAGGGTTAGATCCGATGACCACTAAATTGGCTGTTGTGGCAGATACAAAGAAGCAAGGGGCTGTAGTACTTGCGGCAACACCAGCGCTTAAAAAGCTAGGCATTAAAACCGGCTCACGTTTATTTGAAATACCACAGCGCAATGATATTTACATTATTAATCCAAGTATGCGTAGATATTTAGATGTCTCCTTACAAATTTCACAAATCGCATTAAGATATGTACCGGCTGAAGATTTACATCAGTACAGTATTGATGAATTTTTTATGGATGTGACGCAGAGTTATCATCTTTTCGCACCCAACTTGCGTGTTTTTTGCCAACGATTAATTAAAGAAATTCATACAGAAACTGGGATTCAATGTGCAATCGGTATCGGTTCAAATATGTTGCTGAGTAAAGTTGCCTTAGACAATGAGGCGAAATCAAATGCAACATTGATGGCTGAATGGCGTTATCAAGATGTCCCTAGCAAACTGTGGCCGATTACACCGTTAGAAAAATTTTGGGGTATTAGCCGTCGTACAGCTAGAAGACTCAACCGTTACGGCATATTCAGTATTGGTCAACTTGCCAAGTATCCGCATGCGCAATTGAAAAAGGATTTAGGTATTATCGGGACAGAATTGCATCTACATGCCAATGGTATTGATGAAAGTCGCGTGAACGAGCAGTATGTGACACGAACGCCGTCTATTTGCAAAAGTCAAATTCTGATGCGTGATTATCGCTATGATGAAGCACTTGTAGTGATGCAGGAGCTTGTAGAAGACGTTGCAAGTCGTTTGAGAGAGAAAGGCTTGTTGGCACGAACGATTCATTATTCATTCGGTTATAAGGAGGGCGGTGGTGTTTCCAAACAGTATACGTTACAAGAAGGGACCAATCTAGAGCGGCGTATCATACATGAAATTAAGCGCCTTGCTGATAAGGATTGCGATAAGAGTGAATGGTATCGCACATTGAGTGTGTCTGTTACGAACCTCATGCCTGAGCAAGCACAGCAGTTGAATTTATTTGTCGATCCTATACAACAAGAACGAGAAATTCGCTTGGCAAAAACAATAGATGCCTTACACCGAAAATACGGCAAAGGCATCGTTTCCAAAGCGGTCTCTTATACATCAGCTGCGACAAAACATGGCAGACTCGGTTTAATGGCAGGGCACAAAATGTAGTTGGCTATTCGATATACGTGTCGAAGTCTTGTAATGCTTTGCGACCACGTTCTCGGTCGTCAGCATTTTTAAAGCTAACACGTAATGCGCCGTAAATATCTTCACGCAATTCTAGAATTCTTAAGTTGCGAATAGATATATTATGTGAACTTAAAATATCGGTGATTTGTGAAATACTACCTGTTTTATCCGGAATGTCGACATATAGATCATATGTGCTTGTTAATGCACCTTGACCTCTAATAGGAAGTGCATCACGATACGCTTTATTGTCAGCAAAAAAGTCGTACAATGCAGATTTGTTTTCTGATTCAAGCGTTTCGATCACATCGGTAAGTTGTGATTGGAATTGCTTCATAATCGTCAAAATATGATGTTTATTTTCAAGAGAAATATCACGCCACATTTCTGGATTACTGCTTGCGATACGTGTAATATCTCGGAAACCACCCGCAGCAAGTTCTTGAACGAGTGGCGCTTGTGGTGCATAATGTGCATTTAGCGACACTAAGCTCGATGCAATGAGATGCGGTGCGTGGCTAACGATACCAACGACATAGTCGTGAGACTCGGCTGTCATCTTAAGCAGCTTAGCACGCGTGGATTCAAGCAATTGCGCAATACGTGCATGTGCGGCCTCATTCTCAGGTAAATCATGAACGAGAATATAGTACGCATTTTCAAATAAATGTGCCTTGGCATTTAACACACCAGATTTATGACTGCCAGCCATGGGATGTCCACCAATTAAGTGAATATCGTGTTGTAATAGTTTCTTTTCATGTGCTTGGATTGTGGACTTAGTACTACCTGTATCTGTGACAATAAGTCCTGGTTTTGTTTTGAGCGTAGGTAATGTTTCTAAGTATGACACAGTCGTTTGAACGGGTGTCGCAAATACAATAATATCAGCTTGCGCAACACCTTCTGAAAAATCATTAATCGCTTTATCAATAATTCCGATTGATTGCGCACGTTCTAATTGCTTTGGATCAGCATCATACGCACTGACAACGATCTCGGAATATGTGTTTTTTAAGTTACTTGCTAGACTTCCGCCAATAAGCCCTAAGCCTACAAAGAAAATCTCTGTCATTAGCTGACTCACCTCATTTGAATTAAATTAATTTTCAGACATTTTAACATTTTAAAGCGCCATAATGCAATGACTATGGACGAAATAAATAAGATTTTGATAATGTAAGGGTTATCTTAAGAGCTATTACAGGAATACCGTAGAATTATTAGCGTGTTGTTGGCTAAATTGCTTATGATACGTTAAAATATAGGTTGGTTAGTTGTGCAATTGAAGTAGTAAATCATACTGCTTGTATTGCAGGAATGAAAGGGAAGTAGCTATACGTTTGATAGTGAAAATCAAAAGGAGGTTGGGATCCCGTTTATCGGTTTCCCGGTGGCTAAATTTATTATGTCACAGCCTCGGCTTATTAAAAATAAAATAATGATGAGCAATTTATAGCTGAAAATGAATATTGAATAGAGAAATTAGGAGTATTTATATGAAGTTTACAAACTTAACAACAGCAGAATTTGAACAATTTACAGAGAAGATGTCATACAGTCATTTCACACAAATGACGAGCAATTATGAGTTGAAAGTAGCAGAAGGTGTGGAAACGCATCTTGTAGGAATTAAAGATAAAAACAATGAAGTTTTAGCGGCATGTTTATTAACGGCAACGCCTGTGATGAAGGTCTTCAAATACTTTTATTCAAACAGAGGCCCTGTCATGGACTATGACAATCCGCAACTTGTTCATTTCTTTTTCAATGAACTGTCGAAGTATGTGAAAGCACATGGTGCCTTGTATTTAAGAGTCGATCCATATTTACCAATCTACAAACGTAATCATGACGGCGAGATATTAGAAGATTACAAGATGGATTGGATTTTTGAGAAATTCGCAACACTTGGCTACCAACATGAAGGATTTACGACCGGTTTTGATAGTGTTCGACAAATCCGTCATCACTCAGTATTGGACTTAACAGACAAAACAGCCAAAGATGTCTTGAAAGATATGGATAGTCTGCGTAAACGAAATACGAAAAAAGTTCAAAAAAATGGTGTCAAAATTAGATTTTTAGACGAAAAAGAATTGCCGATTTTCAGAGCATTTATGGAAGATACATCAGAAACGAAAGATTTTGAAGATCGTGCAGATGACTTTTACTACAATCGTATGAAACATTATAAAGACCGCGTGCTCGTTCCATTGGCATATATTGATTTTAATGAGTATATAGCAGAGCTTGAAGTAGAAGAACAACAATATCAAAAAGAGATTCACAAAGCAGAGAAAGATATTGAAAAACGTCCAGAAAATCAAAAAGCACTGAATAAAAAGCAAAATCTTGAAAAACAATTAGAGGCCAACCAAGCAAAAATAGCAGAAGCACGTACGTTACAGGAAAAACATGGTAATGAACTGCCTATATCTGCCGGATTCTTTATTATTAATCCATTTGAAGTCGTATACTATGCAGGTGGTACGGCGAATGAATTTCGTCATTTTGCAGGAAGTTATGCCGTGCAATGGGAAATGATCAATTATGCAATCGATCATCAAATTAACCGATACAATTTTTATGGTATTAGTGGTGATTTCACAGAAAATGCAGAGGATGCAGGTGTCATTAAGTTCAAAAAAGGGTATAATGCAGATGTCATTGAATACATTGGAGACTTTATTAAACCGATTAATAAGCCAGCCTATGCCTTATATACAAAGTTAAAACAGTTAAAGCAAAAGTTATAGTAGAAGAGAGAAGGGAATTATCGGTATGAAATTCACAGAGTTAACAGTTGAGGAATTTGATCAGTTTGTTCAAGATCCTTCTTTAGAAAGTCATTATTTTCAGGTGAAAGAAAACATCGTGCTACGTGAAGAAGATGGCTTTCAAGTGGTGTTATTAGGTGTTAAAGATGAAAACAATCAGGTCATTGCAGCAAGTTTATTTTCAAAAATACCGACAATGGGAAGTTACGTATATTACTCTAATCGTGGTCCTGTTATGGATTATAGCGACCTCGGCTTGGTAGATTTTTATTTGAAGTCATTAGACGCTTATTTGTCAAAAAATCAATGTCTATACGTTAAACTCGATCCATACTGGATGTACAGCCTTTATGATAAAGACATTAATCAAATTGGCGACAATCAATTGGGCGACCAACTCATTCAAATGTTGAAATCACATGGTTACGTACACCACGGCTTTACGACAAAATACGATTCATTGAGCCAAGTTCGATGGATGGGTGTCCTAAACTTAAAAGATCAAACACCACAAACGATTAAGAAGAATTTTGACAGTCAACGTAAGCGTAATGTTAATAAAGCAGCTAATTTCGGCGTTCAAGTTCGCTATTTAGATGCACAAGATTTTGATCAGTTTTTAACATTGTATCGTGAAACGGAAGCACGTACAGGTTTTGCATCAAAGACAGATGAATATCTTAAGAGTTTCTTTGATCATTATGGCGATAAAGCGATTGTACCGCTTGCGTATATTGATTTAGATCAATATTTAGCCACATTACAAGAAGGTTTGAATGATAAAGAAACAAGACGTGATCAAATGATGGCAAATGAGAATAAATCTGATAAGCAATTGAAAAAAATTGCAGAGTTAGATAAGCAAATTGCCCATGATCAACAGGAAATGTTAAAAGCAAGCGAACTTAGAAAGACTGATGGTCCGATATTAAATCTTGCATCAGGTATTTTCTTTGCAAACGCTTATGAAATTAACTATTTCTCAGGCGGTTCAAGTGAAAAATTCAATCACTTTATGGGCCCATACGCTATGCATTGGCACATGATTAACTATTGTTTTGAGCATGGTTATGAACGTTATAACTTCTACGGCTTATCAGGAGATTTCACTGAAGATGGTGAAGATTACGGTGTATATCGCTTTAAGCGTGGCTTTAACGTACAAATTGAAGAGTTAATTGGTGACTTTTACAAGCCAATCAACAAACCAAAATATATGATCTTCCAATTGATGAATTGGTTGAGATCAAAGGTTAAAAAATAAAAAGAACCGCTTATTATTGGACGACATCTTGGACGAGACATCTGATAATAAGCGGCTTTTATATGGGCAGCGACTTGGCTGACCAATGGTGTGCAGTGTTCAAAACACATAACTATTCTGAATTCATCATGTAAGTAGGTTTGAATGATTTATATTAATTGAGCCATCAAGGCATGCTTAGCTGACCATGAGTAATCCTGTGGGAACGAACTAAGTATTATGATGGCTGACAGCATTATCTTGGGTCGATATTGCCTGAAAAAGGAATAACGTATTACTCACGAAGAATTTATAAAGAGTAGAATAGCTATGTGGAACACTACAATCACATCTTAGCAAAACTTTTTAACGATAACAATCAGTTTTTCACAGCATGAAAACGCTGCTAAATCCTATAATTTTTATAAGGTTGATTAGATTTAATGACTATAACAGTTGTTTAAAATTTTAAATCATGTTTAATTTCAAGGATAAAAGATTATAATAATCATATTATGTAAACATATAAAGAATAATGTTAAGTCGTACGTGGGTTTATTAAGGACTTAGAAAATGCAATTAATAGCAATTTATTACTTTTATACAATCAATGAATATATAT
>NZ_PPRF01000039.1 GCF_002902145.1 Staphylococcus rostri
ATTCCTTCCGAGGGGGTTCTTAACACAAAATTAAGCATATTTTAAATACAAGAACCCCACAACCACGGGGTTCTTCTTTATTCCACTCATAATTACATACCATATCTCACTAATTTTTAGGGACTTTTTAGGGACCCAAACTTATATATTAAACCCCACCTATTCTCCAGGTGGGGTTGTGTTTTATTCTAAGTCTTCCATACTGTCTCACTTTTCGCAATCACCATATCTTTGATGAAGCGAATTTTATCGATACTCTCGTTCGGAGTGTATCTAAATTCTTCGGCTAATTTGCCGATTTTTTTGTAAAATATGTTTACATCGAGAGACCCCTGATATGCAACAACTCGGCAATTGTACATATTGCCCAAGTCATAAGTTTTAGAATACTCATCGCTTTCTAAAACACCAAATTTTTCTCCCATAAATTTTTCAAAATCTACGGTTAAGTCCTCCATTTTTTCCAGCTCCTTTTGGTAATTGTATAACTTTTCGATTGTAGCTAGTGACAAGTCATCAACCTTATTTTTTTCATTTCTCAACCTTCCTATCTTAGCTCTACTGACATCTGTAGATTTTTCAATTTGATAAGCTGAGATATCAGAGTCTAATAAACTTTGTATCGTAATTCTAACCTGATTTATGGCGTTCATCTAAAACACCAACTTTCTTACCACAATTACTATTAAAGCTATCGCCAGCCATTTAATCAGCCCTTGTACTAACTCTTTTTTTGTTGATTTTCGTACTTTTACAGTGATTTTCATATATTTGAAATGAGGAATATGCTATATTTATAGGGCAGAGGGGCTGAGCCCCTCTTGTGTCTAGTACTCAAAAGCGAATTCGATTTGAATTACTGCCAGGTCTATTCTAATCGAGAATTTTACGCTTTTGGGTGCTTTTATTTTTATCCTCATTTCCCTTCACCTCCTAAATATATTATAACACTTTAGTATACGTTCGTCTACTATTTTCTCTAATTTTTTGCATAAAAAAACAGGGCGACCATTACAGCCACCCTAAAATTTACGCCCACTCAATTGAGCCCCAATATTTCTCATTTTTAATTCTTTCAGCTTTATCCGTGATTTTGCAGACTGCACAATAAAAATACTTTTTGCTCGCACCTGGCGCCTGGTACTTGAATCTAATCCACCAGTAGCCGTCTTTTTTAATGATTTGGTCAAACTTAACCCAATCGTTCTTGTTGTAAAGCCATGAATCTTTGTCAACGACTTCTCCATCTAAACCTGGCGAACGTCTGACTTTGATCGCGGTATTAGGGTAAAATATACCACCCCAAGCCCACGTTGTTTGCTGAGCTTGTTTTTGACCTGCAGGCGCCCCGCCAATTGGCTTGCCATTAATCGCCCCTGCGATGTCTTTAGCATACCTATCATAATTCGCTTTAATGTAGTCCATGTCATTTTTATTAGTGATAAAACCTAATTCAGCAAGCCTGTAATTGACGTTAATTTCAGCGGACACATTTACATTCAAAAGGTCATTACGTGCTGTCACGCCCCTAATTTGCCCCACATTCGACTTAATAACAGATTGAATTGTGTTATCTATTGAATCAGCTTTGAATTGCCCAGATATAATAACATGCCCACCGTTTGCTGAAGGTCCTGCTGCGTCTAAATGAAACTCAATAATAGCGTCTGGTTTCTGAACATTTTTAACCCAATACATACCATAATCGCGACGATTGCCTACGCTTTGTCCATATGCTGTATCTTGATACATATCTTGATTCATGGTAGAACCGCCATATAAATAAACGTCATGTCCTGCTGCACGTAAATATTTAGCGACATTTGGTACAATATATTTACGAATGAAATCGCGTTCATTTGTACCATTCCCAACTGCACCTGGGTCGTTATACCCGTGACCTGCTACAAGCACAATCTTACGTTTAACCACTTTAGGTGTAGAAGCGGGTAAAAGATTTTTAATAGACTTCTTTTCAGCATAATGCAATCGAATGAAAGTCATCGGATTATCATAATAATGCCAGCGACGTGTTGCTGCTTCCCAACCAGGCGCGCCATTAACAAAACCACCGCCAAGCCAGTTTTGTTCGACAACTTCGAAACTATCAAGCGTTGCTTGTGATACTAAAGCCACATGACCACAACCGTTACCATAACTTCCATTAAATACCACAATATCGCCTGCTTGTGGCAAGAATTCAGGCGTGTTGTTATAAACAGTCGCTACATTTGCTAAAGTTTTGGCATTATCAATCGCAATATTTTTAGCATAAAGCCCATGTAAAACTAAGCCAGTCATGTAATAAAAGTATGCATTGACATGATCATAGCATTGATAACCAGCATATTTATCAAAATCATACTGTTTGCCAACAGAATTATTAATCCATTTAATAGCTTCATCTTTTGTTCTCATATACTTACCCCCTTTTTTTAAATATTTTGGTCAGTCATGTCATAAGGACTTGAAGCGTCAACCTTGTGTTTAATAGGCGCTTGACCGGTTGCTTTTGAATATTGCTTTTCAGCTTTATACTTTTTCAATTTTTGATTAGCCCAAACACCTTCTTTAGTAACCGGATTGTCTTTATACCAAGTCCATAAAGCTGCACCCGTTAAAATAAGTGTGTTGATATCATCTTCTGAAGTTGGAAGCGGCGACATATTGTGATTAGCCAGCCACTGATTGACTAACGCTAAAATTAAAAAAGCCGTTCTTAAAATCATAGATTTGTTCATTAAAATCATCTCCTATAATTAAAAAAGGACCGACTTAGTCAGTCCTTTGGTTCAATTTTGATATTCACTTCCGCAGCACCGCCGCCTAAATCGCGTGAGTGTTTAGACGACATTTCTTCTTTAATCTCGGTTGTAATAGACGTACCCTTTTCATTCTTAATAACCGCTAACTTATCAGCAATCTCAGGCGGAACAATCACGCCCATTTCTGCGCAATTTTCGATAATTGACAACCCTTCGTTTGCTATATAGAAGAAAATCGTGACAAACAGAATGCCTCCATGTGTGCCTAGGATTTGGTCAATAATGTTTGCTAAAACGATGATACAGAAAATCAATAACTTGCGAGCGTAGCCGAATAAGGACTTACGACTCCACAACTTATTGTTTTTAATAGCTTTTGCTAAACCTGTCACAATATCTAGCCCCATCAGAATCATCAAAAAGTACAACAACTTGATTTCGCCAGCGTAAATGAACGTTTTAAACGCTTCTGATTCTGTAAAACTTACAGTTACAGCCCCTAGCATTATTCAGTGTCCCCCTCGACGACATGTTCAACATATGGCTCGCCTTTTTCATCAAACTTATTACGTTCAATTTCTTGTTTTACATAATAAGTTTTTGTGCCGTTTTTGAAGATTTTAGCAAGCATGTTCTGTAAGCTACACGCTTGTTTTGCCTCATCTTCAGCCTCGAATTTGAATGCGCTTGACACCGTTGAAGTTCGTGTAAAACCATTCGCAAAGTTCTGTGTTAGTGGGCTTTCTTCTCCATTTGCATTAACCTCTACTAAATAAAATTCTGTAACTTTTTCCATAATAAAATACCTCCTAAATTTAGTTATAAAAATAAGCCTTACTCATTAATTTGAGCAGGCTCATTAGTATCAGATGTTGTTAATTGTTGAATGTAAGCTTTCAAATGCACATTCTCTTGCATCAGTCTGTTAACTTCGCTTTGCAACACTGTAATAATGTGATTGTTATCAAGCGTAATGCCTTGTTGTTCATTTTCCATTTTTCAACACTTCCATTTCTTCTTTCAATTTTTCAATTTCTAACATTTGTTTTTTCGCGATTGGTATTAAATGGATCCATAAACGGTCATATTCAATACCTTCTATCTCGTCGTCTTTGCCACGCGTCACAAACTCGTTTAACCCAACCGCTTCAACATCTTCGGCAATCAAGCCTGCATAACGTCTCAGTTTGAAATCTTCTTCCTCTTGTCTTTCCCCAGTGTAAATCTCTTTCGCGTAGGTCTCAGCTTCAAATTTGTCGAACCATGTCTTGATGTCTAAGTCTAAAATCTGTTTTGAGTGCTCGTACTGTTGCTCGGCGTCTTTAAATTGACGTTCCTGAGACAGTTTGTACTTACTAGCTGACGTTGAACGCCCAATTGTGCCATAAGTTGTAATAAACATATTAGACGCATTAGAGTACGTTCGATTGTAGATTGTCTCAGACGTAATGTAGTTGCGGTAAACATTAAGACCTGTCAGCGATTGCGTTTTATCATCATAACCTAAAATACGGACAGCATTTTTCGTAACGACAATAGCAGAACTGTCCTTGTTGTTGTATTGAACAGATACGCCATATTCATTGGTATTCGTTTGCCTTGCTGACAAAAACAATCTATGTTCAATCGGCGCGTTAAATGGTCGTATATAAGCCGCTTCTAGAACATGATTATTATTTATAACAATATCTTCATTGTACAAAAAGCCTTTAGGATGGCCGTCAAAACCTTTACTCCACATCATCGCGACATTGTTCGGGTCAGTTTCTTTTAGTTTATTAGTACGATAACTAAAAGCCATAAACTGTCCATAATCAGCCAAGTTCAAACTGATACCTTTTTGGTTACCAGGTTTCATAAAAGTAGCACCAAAGTTACCTACGTAGTTAGTGCCGTCAAAAAAGTGATGTCCTGTACCGTCCAATAAACTTGTACGCACACCACTAGATGATGTTTCTAATCCTGCCGGCGTAATGTTGACCGAATTTGTGATTCCATTGAACGCCACTTTGATTTTTTCAGATGATAAATTTTTAATTGTTGTACGTCCGTTTTCTATCAATACATCACCATTATTAATTTTGATTTTCGAACTATCAATGCCTACACCGTCTGAACCAACATTAAAAGATTGGATATTACCATTCTCATCATATATATAACTGAGTCCTGTAGTATTGACTTTTAACTCCGATAAAATACGGGAAAGTATTTTACGCGTCGCATTAAACTCTTCTGCTTTAACTCTCGAACTAATTTCTCTGCCGTTTTGTTGTGTTTGAGTTTCTAGCCTAGTTAACGATGTCTCGACATCTTCTTCCGCTTTTTTATAATCAGACATCCATTTGCTCTTTTCGAGTTGCGGTCTTGAAATATAGGGTAGTGTTGAATTTTTATCATTAATACTAGTAAAGTACACACGTATCCACTTATAATCTTCAATTCTAAACGTTTTTGAATAACGTTCTACGTTTTCAGTAACATTTTGTGGTGCAGTGCGTCCATCAAATAAGGTCTTGAAAGGCGAAAAGTCTGTGCCATCATCTTTTAATAATCGAACCGCTGTATAAACTCCAGCTTTATCCGTCCCATTTTTAAATGCATAAAACGACAATGTGTAATCTGTGTTAGGCTCTACTTTGACATTCTGACTCATCCAAACTTGACCGAAGTCAGGCTTTTTTAATAAACCAAATGTATGACTATCTTTTTCAATTTTAGTAACGACACCTCTAAAACCACTCAAATCGTCAGAACCTACTAATAAGTTACGCGTACCAAGTTGCGTGTTTTTATACTCTTCAAGCGTTACACGATCATTGATTTCATCCGACAATTGTTGACGTTCTGAATCAGCATTGTTTAGTCGTTCCACAATACCATTTTTGTCAGTTGTGTAATCTGATTTATTCACTTTTGAATTAATAGAATCTGTCATCACTTTTAACTGTGCTTGTTGCTTGTTGACTTCTGTTTTTAACGGCGTCAACTGGTCCGTCAACATACGATTAACTTCTGTTTTCGTAGCGGTTAATAACAGACTATCTTGTAGTTGTTGTAGCCCACTCTCAGCAGTGTTTAAACGAATAGACAAAGGTTTCGTAACGTCATTCTCAATTGACTCTTTTGTCGCATTAATTGCATTAGAAAACTCGCTCGTAGTCAATTTAAATTGATTATCCACTTCATCTTTTAAACTAATCTTTTGCGTATCTACATACTGTCTTAAGTTTTGAGCACTTGTCTCAACATTTGAAAGCAATTCTTGCGCTTTAGAATCTAACCTTTCATTCAAACTTTGAGTGTTGTCGTATATTCTTTGGTTTGTTTCAGCCATCGACTGCGCAATGCTTTCGATAGCTGAATTCATGAGCATACTTGTAATTTCGCTAACACGACTTTCATCCGGAATATCAGACGTCAAAGTTTGACTACTAGCGTCCCAACGTCCGCCTGGAATAACCGAAGCTACTTTATTCATCGCGTCATTAAATTTTTGATCTGTGTATTGCGATTGCAACAATTTAAAGCGGGCGTCAATCGTACGTTTAGCCGTTTCAACAGATGTGTATAACGCTTGTAACTTCTCTCTATAATCTAAAAAGAAAGCCTGCGTATCGACTAGCTTACCAATCGTCGCTGTTTCAGATGTCATACTGTCTAAGTTAGATTTAATCTTATTAAACACGCCAATCGTTTCATTCAATTTAGCTTGTACATCAGCTTTTAAAGTCTTACTCACAAAGTATTCAGAATTGACGACTTGTGTTACCTCTTTCAGCAACTTACTATGCTGAATATTTAAGTTAATAAACGCATTAGTTAACTCACTAAACATTGCCTGCTCACGTGTTATAGCTCCTACATCGCCCGCTTTTTCAGCAGTCGCATTATGCCATTCTCCATTAAAGTATCTACGTAACACGGCAACTTTAGGGTTACTCGTATCAAGCCACAAAATATCATTTACGGGATTAGTTGGTGGCGCATCACTTTTAAAAATCTTACGTTCAAAATACTGCAACTCATTATCTAAACTTTCGCGAACAATTGTATTTACATTTGTGAATTTGTCATTCATCTTTTGTTGAATATAACCTAACTGACTTTTAAAGTATTTAAGTAAGTCACTCTCTTTAAACTCGACAATCTTTCCAAATTGATACGTACAATCACCACTAATTAAATCATGGTCAAAGCCAATCACTTCACTTTCAGCATATAGCGCAGGTGTAAAATCAGTGTTTTTAATTCTGACTAAATCGCCAAAACGAATCACTTCATGCGGGTACTCTTGCTCAATATTAACAACACTTACTTCATACGAAATCGCAGCCGACTTATGTTTATTCAGTTCTGTTCTAGCCAGCGTTTCAAGTCGTTGCTTAGTCATGTTATCGTCTTGTGTTTCAGGCTCATAAACACCCCAAATGTACCGTTGTGGCAAGCCCAGTTGCTCTTGAGCGCCATCGTCCACCACAATCAATTCAATACGGTTACCATCTTCTTGTTCAGGGCCAAATGCATATAGCGCCGTTTTGACCTCTGAAAAGTCAACTTTACGTTTCATACTCATCAAGTCTTTACCATAAACGATTTCCTTGCCTTTGAATAAAGGCGTCGGCTTACGCATATTGACAAGACGCTGTGTCACTTCATAACCATCGACGACAATCTCATAATCAGCAACAACTTCGTGCGCCGTTTCAAGCTGACTAATCATTTCAAGCGGTGTTCTAACAGACGTCCATGAGTTTGTTTTAATGCCTGAAAAGTCACAATCGCCAACAGTCCAACCACTATCTCGTAAGGTTTCAGACAGCTTCTGATTGACTGTCATCTTCTCGTATTGACCTGCAGGTATAGGTTTAGACGTACTAATGTCGACTAAATAAGACGCTGTGCATTCCACTTCCATGTACTGTCCAGTATCTTCGGCATGATCCACGATAAACTCACGATATAAACCGTTTTGGTCTTGAATCAAAATTCGATTACGCTCTTTGAATTTAGCACCTTTTGAACTTAGTACTACTAAATTTAAGGTTTCAGTATCTGCAGTACGACTATACATTGCTTTTAAAATCGCATTATCGTCTCGACTAAAAAAGCCTATAATTTGACCGCTGTAATTTAAAATGTGTATCAATCTATTACCTCCTTTCTATAAGTATCGGTCTTGCCATTTAACTGTCGTATCAAAAGTGTTAGGTGGATAAACAACCAATTCAGACACACCTTTGTCGATTTCGAAATAATTAGAACCAAAATCTTTAAGATGTAACGCGTCTTCATCGTTAATTGACACGGTCTTTCTCAAAGTGTCTATAACAATGATGTCGCCACGTCTAATTTCTATTGGGGTAATGTCTGATTGATTCGGTAGTAATTCTTGAATATAAAAACCTAGAATACTATGCCATAAGTACTTTTCATATTTAGTTGACTTCCCGCGATATATACGACAAATACGCACTTTACGTTGATATAAATTACCACGATCAACAATTATACGTTCGTCTTTACCAACTGGGATATTATACCCTCTACGATTGTCGGCAAGGACGTCATAAAAATAAGACGTCACTTTTAAATTTTGACCTTTACGCTCCAAAAACATATAAACGTGTATGTTTTTAAGCTTACGATAAAATTGTGGGACGTCACGTGTATAAATCTTGCGCACACTTCCATGCTCGTCATAGGCGTACACAACAATTTGAGTATTATTGATAGTAGCGCTAGTGTTGACATAAACAACGCTAAATTGAAGTCTATTGTTTTCATCGACTAGATATGCAACAGACTTACCAGTACCAATGCCTTTTCCTTGATGAACAGACAGTTTGAAACGTATTCTAAAATCTTGTACAGATTTGTTTAACGTTTTATAAATTCCTGGTCCGTGCCAACCCGTTTTAGTACCAGCCCCCCAAATATTAGGAAACATACTCTCATCGCCAAAAACAAAGCGTCCGCCCATCGCGTCGCCGCCGTCTAAAAAGCGACCAAAACTTGTGTCATCTGGCATGTAAGCCCAATTTCTCAAAGTTCCATTGTTAAACTCATCATTAAACATGAATGGTGCTATATCTTTATTCACTTTATTAGCGTCTTCTGACTTACCAATCATAAAATAATCTTTGTCGCCTTTTGCAATCATAAAGTTGGTACTATCTTTTAACGCACGTACTTCAACCGTAATTGGCGTTGGTGCAGTGCCAAGATTGACGACCGATACAGAATCACTAATTGCCGTATTTTGATTACCATTGACGGCATATTTGTAGGGATCCGTTAGAATAACTTTAACGTTAACGACATTGATGTTGTTTTCCGATTTATTATGCACTTCAAAAGGACCTTCAAAGTGTGCATTCCAATACCATTTTTTTGATTTAAACTGTAATTTAACCGCTTCATCATAATCAAAAAACTTCGTCAACTCATGAAGAATCTCATCATGGCTTTTCATACCACTTAATTTGTCATTATGAATAACCAATGGTATTTCAAAATGATGTTCGGCCAAATGACGTCTTTTAAAAACTGAACCTACTCGCCCCTCCACTTTTTCGGTTTGAATCTCAAAATTAAAAGAGGGTATTTTAAACCCTCTTTGAACAAATAACCACGAAAGTGTTTTGCCATTAACAATTATAGTATCGTTCATTAGATTAAAGCACCTCCTGGTTTAAATCTATTCTTACGCGCTTCTTGACGCTCTCGTGTATCCATTGTTGAATTGATAAAATCGGCTAAGCCAAAGCTATCAATAATAGGTTTGTAATCTTTGCTAGCAATGTCTTCATTTGAGCCTACCAGCTTAATTAACAAGCCAATCATGACATCTAACTTGCTTTCAAGACTACTGTTACTGTCAGCACCGTTAATACCACTTGTGCTCAAGTTTTTAGGACGTTTATTCTTACTGATGTCTTTGCTTGCCAATGCGATTAGCTTAGCTGCGTCACTTGCACGTGCAGGGTCCGTTGGGATAACCCATTCAGGATAGCCTTGTTCTCCCAAGCGGTATAACCCGTCATAAACGAGTCCGCCTGTCGCATACTCCGGTGCCCTGTGTTTTACCTTACTTCTCAGAAACGGCATAGGGTCAATAGCCCTACCATTTTTTCTCATTTCGTAATGCAAATGGGGACCCGACGACATCCCTGTATTTCCTGAGATACCTAAGAAACTACCTGGACGTACTTTTTTAGAACCTGTCCAATTCAACTTACTCATATGACCATAAATAATTTCATAAATACCTGATCTGATTCTCATGTGGTTACCAAAACCACCGTTGTATCCCATAGAACCTGTTGCCGTACCTGCATGCGTCGAATACAGTCTATCGTACACATAGTTTAAATCTACCCCCTTGTGGGGGTATGGGAAAGGATAACCAGGTGCGCGACCGTATGGGCTGAATGGGAAGTTAACACCTTTTGTGATGTCTACCCATCCACCTTCGCCACCACCTGAATCTTCGAGCCATTTTGTCAAAAGTTTAACAGTTGCAGTTTTTAACTTTTTAAATATTGCAGTCATCATGTTGTACGGAATTTCGGCACCTTTTAAAAAGTCAAAATTAACACCAAAAGCGTCTAATATTTTGTTTAACAACTCTCCCGGTTTGTCTATCCAGTCCAAAACTTCTCCGATTGAGTTCGATAACCAGTCTGTACCTTTTGCAATTGCACTTAACGCCCTATTGACATAGACTTTACCTACTTGTGCGGCTTGACCTAATAAAGCTTGCTTAGATCCGCCACCTGCTTTTGGTGCTATGACGTCACCATGCACATTGTCACCATGTCGATGTACTTTAGGTCGTTTTTTGTCAGATAGCAAATCTAACATTGTACCACTAGCAAATCTAGGTAATCGGCCTGCTTGACTTAACATTGCATGTGTTTGAGCCCCGTTGTACACGGATGAACCTTTCGGTAAAAAGGCAGTCGTATCACGATTTGGTGTAAGCGCCATTTTACCGTTTGGATAGCGTATCATCTCGTGTCTGAAGCCACCTGGACCATTACCTCGACCTTTATCGCCCACAGTCGCAAAAGTGTCACGATTGATCTTGCCATTCGTTACAAGATTGTGCGTTGTCGTATGCGTAGTACCTGTGTGCAATCTTGGAATCTTAGTCATTCCAATTTTACCTGCAACCCAGTTCACGCCATCAATCAATTTATTTAATCCACTTTTAACAGAATTGACCATTCCATTGATGTGATCTTTAATTCGATTGATAATACTTTTTAGCCCATTAGACATATTGTTGAATGTATTACGTACCGCATTCCACAAACTACTAGCTATACCTGTTACAGAACGTTTAATACTGTTCCAAATATTTACTATATTTGACTTCACTCTGTTAAAAATTGAGCGCGTTCCTGATAGTAAAAAATTCCAAGTTTTACGAACGCCGTCCCACAAAAGTCTTGCTGAATAAATGACGGCATCTTTCAATCTCGACCATAAATTTACTAAAAAACTACGTAAATTTGAGAAAATATTTTTCGTAAATCTGCTTAAAGACGACCAAATATTTTTGACCGAATTATATAAAATGCTGACGATTGTGATTATTGAAGACTTAATAGCATTCCAAACTTGTGTAAGGAAAAACTTCAATGAATTGAAAATGAACACCGTTGCATTTTTCACGCCATTCCAAGCATTTTTTATAAAATTGACTATAAAGCCTATGATTGACGTCACTATAGCCTTTATCGCATTAAAAGTTACTGCAAAAACGGTCTTGTATACAGTTAGAATGGTTATAAAATAAGTCTTTAATGCATTAAAAATTCCTGTTAATCCGGTTTTGAGTAACGTAAAAATGACTATGCCTGCCGTTTTTAAATTATTCCAGGAATTCACTGCAAAGTTGCGGATAAATTCAACTACTGTCGAAATACCATTTTTAATACTTTCCCAAATTCTGATAACGCCATTACGAAATCCTTCATTTGTCTTCCATAAATGGATAACACCAGCGACTAATAAACCAACTGCAGTAATTACAATGCCAACTGGACCTGTCATAAACCTAAGTGCTAAACCTAGCCCTTTAGACGCAAGCGCTGCAGCTTTTGTTGTAGCTGTCCAAACTTTAGTAGCGGTTGCAGCAAGCTTCGTTTTCAAAGTGGAGATTGATTGGGAAGTGGCCAGTTTAGTAACTGCCGTTCTATATAAGTCTGCAATAGTTTTACCCGTTTTCACGACACCATTCCAAACTTTTTGAGACACCGTAAACAGTTTGATTTGACCGTTAGCACCACGTGTCAATAGCGTCATTTTTGCTAGCCCTTTAAACATAGAGCCTAACACTTTAACTGAGCCGCCTATCGTTTTAACCATAGTGCCTAAAACTACGAGTACTGGTCCAATTGCAGCAGCAACCACACCTAAACCTACAACAACTTTTTGTGTGCCTTTTGGCATTTCATTTAATTGTTTTGCTGCATTCGCTACCCATTCAGCAAGCTTTTTAATGTAAGGCGCCATAATATCGCCAATGCTGATTGCTAATGATTCAATTGCCGATTTCATTTGACGAATTGAACCACCGATACCGCCTTCCATTTCATCAGACATACGCTTAGACGCGCCAGTTGAATTATCAATGGACTTTGTCAACTTTTTATAATCTTCATCAGACGCATTGATAATAGCCAAAGCACCACTCATCGCCTCTTTGCCGAAGATTGTCGCAGCCGCACTTGCTTGTTGATCTTTAGATAGGTTTTTGAACGAACCTCTCAATTGATCCATTACATCACGCATAGGTAACATTTTGCCGTTACTATCAGTAATTGAGATTCCTAATTCATCCATGCGGTCTTTCATTGCTTTCGTTGGGCTTGAAAGGTTTGTAAACATCGTACGTAATGCTGTACCTGCTTTTTCGCCCTTGATACCTGCATTACTCATCAAACCTATCGCTATTGACGTGTCTTCAACCGTATATCCTAATGCACCTGCTACAGGCGCTGCATATTTAAACGCATCTCCCATACCACGTACATCCGTATTCGCTTTTGAACTTGTTTGTGCTAGAACGTCAGCGAAATGGCTACTATCTTTCGCCGATAAACCAAAGGCTGTCAAACTGTCTGTAACAATATCACTCACTTGCCCTAAATCTTCACCAGAAGCAGCGGCAAGTTGCATAACACCGTCAATACCAGACATCATTTCTTTAGAGTCCCAACCGGCGAGTGCCATATAATTTAAAGCTTCTGCAGATTGAGACGCACTAAATTTAGTTTTCGCACCCATTTCAAGCGCTTTGTCACGTAGTTGTTGGAACTCTTGACCTGTTGCACCAGATGTAGCCTTAACCTTACGCATACTGTCGTCAAAGTCGATACTTTTCTTAACTGCAGCACCAAAACCGGCAACGACTGGTGCTGTAATGTAAGTTGACATACTACGTCCGACAGATTGCATTTTTTGACCGATTTCTTGAAGTTTTGGCCCCCATTCACTGAATTTTTGACCTACTTTACCAACAGAAGTTGATAGAACGCGTTGTTGTTGCTCCGTCTTTTTCATTTCTTCCGTTGCTTCTTCAAGTTCACGCTCATACTTATTTAAAGTCGCATAGGCCTCATTATATTTAGCAGCGGCAGCTTGTGTCTTAGCACTGTTCTCGCCTGTCTCTTTTGACAATTGGTCATATTGTTGCTTTAATTCTTTCACTTTTTGGGCTTGAACTTGTTGTCTTTTCGTCAAACCCTCAACTTTAACTTTTGATTTTTCTAAAGACTGGTCATAACGTCCAAATTTTGATAAACTCGCTGACATTTCACGCGATACCATTCGCATCTGTCTGTTAAGACCTGCGATACCTTTATTAAAACCCGAACCGTCCAAGTCAACACGTATGACCATATTGCCGATAGGATTTGCCATAGCTTAACCTCCTTTCTTAAAAAATATCTGCAAAGCTCTTCGCTCTGCGTTTTGTTGTCACTTCGGCATTCACAATATTTAAGAAAAAATGAATAGGCATGTTCGCGACTTTGTCGGGATCCATGCCTTCATCGATTAGCTTTTTCGCTAACTTCATATAATTTTTGTACTGTGCTTCTGCCGTTAGATCTTCTGGGCTTATTTCTTCTGCTCGCTCACGAACTTTTTTGTATCGTCTACGTCTCCGCTAATTAACGACCCTAGTACATTAGAAAGTTTCGCAAAGCCTTCTTCTCCGTTTTCAATACCTTTTTGGAATTCAACAGCTGTAAATTGATGACCGAATGCTTCTGCAATGTATTCAGTGATTTCATCTAATAAGTCAAACTGTTGTGCTAAATTAGCTTGATGCTCTTGAATTTTGGCGTTGTATTCTTGTTTTTCTGTTTCCGATAATTGTTCAAATTCATCTTCACTTAATTCATCAAAGTCTGAACTTGCGAATACTTTTTCAAGTTTCATAGCCAATTTAGAACCTTGAATTGTGTCAAATAGAGTCAATTTTTGTTTAGCTAAAAACTTTTTATATTGAGGTTTTCCAGCTTTTGTGTAGCCTACGATTAGTTCAACTGATGGTCTTGCCATAATAAATTCCTACTTTCATTTTTTATTTTGCGCAAAATAAAAGAGGGGTTGCCCCCTCTAACTTAAAACTTATAAACTTTCTTCTGAATCTGATTCTGAACGAACACCGTTGTCAACAGTGCTCGCTTTAGTCTTTCCCGGCATTGCTTTTGCAACCTCTTCAATCGTTAAATCTTGGTTTACGTCTGTCATGAATTCATCGTAAGTTTTACCAAACGTTTCATTGAAAACATAGTCACGACCTGCGTTACTACCTTTTTTGTCATAGCCTGTTACATGAGAAGACTCATCGTATAAACGATCTACGAATGAACCTTCCACTTCGTCATTTTGGAACTCGATTTTATCTTGTTTCGTCTGTCCGTTTAAATTTGGACGAGTGAACTTACCTTTAAATAATCCTACCCATTCCGATGAGCCATCATGGTTCGTTCGTTCAAATACAACAGCTACATCTGGTGGAATGTCGTTAGCACCATATTTAAAACCACCTGTACCTTTTTTAGCACCTGATAAAAAGGCTTTTTGTTCTGCTGGAATAGATACGAACGTCGTTTTAACCGACAACTTACCGTTAGACACAGCAGTTGCGGCAACCATGTTGTCCCCGTGTTCTTCTTCCGTGTCTTGTGGTCGGTCTACTTCAATCTCTTTCAGAAATCGTGTGCGATGTCCTGGTTTCACTTTCCATGTTTCATCTGTGTCCGTCTCAATAGGCGCCCAATAAAAATTTGTAACTCCAATGGCGATACTAGATACACCTGTGCTCGCACTGGCAAAGTGTTGTAAGTTTAACTTCAATTTTTCCATTAAATTTCCTCCTAAATAAAAAGAGAACCGCTTGCACGAATAATTTCTCGAAACGTCTGCGTCTCGACTTCGTACAAAGGTTCTCTGTAATAAGATTTAAAGTTGATTTCTTTTAATTTTTGAACGATCAGTTCAGCTTGTTCATGTGGTTCGTCTTGTGACCACCAAACATCAATTTGAATATCATATTCACGTGTTAGTTCACTGTCATCAGCGTATTCATTCGGGCTATATGGTAAAGGGGTAATTCTAACGATTGGGTCATCAGTTTTGGTATGGAAGTTTTCAGGAACGTTATATCGGAAAATATTGTCTTCCGAAGTCACTGGCTGTCCCTCAACCATTTTCATATAAATCAATTCTGAAATACTCACTTAACCACCCGCTTCATCGCTGACAACATAGCTTTATAAACTAACTGTCTACTGCTTTTTTCTGTTTTTGTTATCCAAAGCTGCGGACGTTGATACATCGTGCCAAACTCTGTCGCATGAATACGATGAGCGTAACCTTTCGTATATCCCACATCCACATACTTTTCACTACTCGTTCTATCGGTTTTTACATTTGATACTGCCACATGGTCTTTCGCATGCTTTTTACGGTCGCTGACTGGTGTTGCACTTGCCAGTATAGGCACTAATGATTGCGCACCTGCTCTCAAAATTTTATTTTGATTAGCATTGAATTCCAGTTGCTTGCGTAACAGACCTTGTTCAATATCGTTTTTCTCAATTTTTGCAGGCATTAAAAAACCACCTCGCAATAAATACGTAAAAAAGCTTTATCTTCATAATCTTTCTTAACGTATTTCACTTGGTAGCGTTCGCCATCATGTAACACATAATGTTTATTACTTGGCACATAATCGCCACGTGGATCACGTATGATAATCGTTTTGATGAATTGTGAACCCGTCGTTAAACTGGTTTGCATGTCTGATTCACGTGCGTCTTGAATACATGCATAACAACTGTATAGTTCTTGTGTAATCGGCTTTTGGGGCAAACCTTTTATAGACTTACTTACATCTTCACAAAATGTGACACGTTCATTTAGTCTGTTCGAGTTGAACTTCATAAGCGTCTCTCAATTTATGCACGACACTTAAAATCATGTGTGGTGCATAGTTTAAATTACGTTCTGTGTAAGCAAGTCTATTTTCAAAATAATAAGCCGTCAGCGGAAACACTGCGGCTTTGAATAAGGGTTGTTGCTCTAGCCATTTAAAATCAGTTGTTACGGCGCGTCCGATATCTTCTCGTGCCCACTCGTAATACATTAAAAGCAAGTCATCTTCAGAATTGTGGTCAATCCTACAGTGCTGTTTTAATAGCTTTAAGTCTGGCATGTGACCACCTACTTACTGTCAATGCGTTCTAAAATGCCGTTTTTAGGCTTTAGGTTGTCATTGACTTCCTTAGCACGTTTTACAGGCATTTGAACGACTTCATTGACTTCTAAAATACGTCCGATTGACTTATCTTTATAGCGCGTTAATACTTTGTATTCCGCCATAATTCAACTACCTCCTTAGATAGATTGAACTTCTTCTGTCGCATCTTTGTACTTGATTACAATTGCTGCTTTGTAATCTAAAATACGTACGTCTTGACGTACAGCAACCATTAAGCATTCACCAAAATGCATGTAGTCTGTCCAGCTCGCTTGGTATTGCGAACGGTCAAATAACACTAACGCATCTTTCAAGTTACCAAAGATAAGCGTTTCGTTGCCTTTAGAACCAAGCATTTCATCCGGTAAGATTTCAACACGTGCACCTAACAGACGTTGTTGTGATTTTTCTTTGATGTCCGGTTGAATTAAGTAGTTGCCGTTTTTGTCTTTTAGTTTGTCTAATTTCGCAAACATAGTTTGAGACACAATCGCAACGTTATGCTCGTAGTTAGGTTTGATGTTTAAGTTGACCGCGTCTTTCAAACCGTCAATACCTGCCGCTTCAATCGTCTCAAGCTTTGTTTGGTCTCCTTTTTCGCCAGGTCCACCGTTTTGAATCACATCAATGATAGCTTTGTTGCGTGTCGCAGCAATTGTACGTGCTAACCACAATTTTAATTCTTGCAACACATTGATTTGACTATCTTCAATTGCCTCGCGTGAAATACGGAAGTAACCACGACGCGTCTTAATGTCATACGCTAGTTGGAAGAATGGCTTAACTGCTAACTCAGGGTTTTCTGCCAATTCTTCAACTTCTGGTAACGCCGCTACTTCAGATTGACGCACAACTGGATACTTACCAGAACCGTTTTTAACCTTTTTGACTGTTACGTATTTATCTAAGTTAAACTCTACTTCTTTCAATTTAAGAATATCTGTAACAATTTCTTCCGGAATCACAACAAAACCAGAATCTGTTTTTAATGACCCGCCGGGGATGTCGTCACGTGATTCTAAATAAGCTGTAAAGTCGCGTACTTCTTGTGACGTCACTTTTGTGTTATTAAACACACCTAAATCACGTGCGTTAGCTTGACGGTTTTTCATAGAACGCTCGCCTTCCACTGCTACCGCTTCCGGTTTGTCTTCGCTTTCTGTGTCCCCATCTTTCAACTTCGCAAGTTCATCTTCTTTTTGTTTGATTTGAGCACGTAAATCAGAAATCTCTTTCTCTAATTGCTCTGCTTTCTCCAACTCATCATTATCTAGTGCACGTGTTGCATGCTTGATTTTTAAATCAATACTTCTTTTAATATCAGCAATTTCAGCCAACAAATTTTCTTTTAAAAACATAAAATTCCCTCCTGTTTTTAGGCATAAAAATAAGACGTCGCTATTCAGCACGTCATACGGTTGTATTTTTTATGGTGTTCAACTTCACCAAATATTATTTGCTATCGCATGTTTTTTCAGTTTGTGTTGCAATACTTTTTTGCGGTTCTCGTCTTCAAGGTTTTTAATACTTCGCAACGCCGGTTGCACGTCCGTGTCTTTGTATGCTGGATACGTAACAACAGACACATCTGTTAACTGTCTAATCGCATTTAACGTTCGTTTATAAATGCCTTCCTTTTCATCAAAGCGCATTTCATCGCCTTTTTTGTCTAGGATAAAGCCAAACGAACATTGATTAATGTTGCCTACTCGCATATTCTCATACAAGTCTTTAGCAAACGTCGTATTAGGCAACTTACAACGATATTTCAAGCCGACTTCATCAGTTTCTAGTGTTAAAGTCCCCGACGTCGTCCTACCGATAATCTGTGATGGCACATGATCTACTAAACATCGAACGTCTGACAAATCTGCATTCTCAAGTGCCTTGCGAGAAATCGTCTCTTTAAAACCACCTAAGTTTTCAGACCAGGTGTCGAATTTTAGAGCATAGCCTTCAATAATCATGTCATTATCGTCATTTGAGCGTACTTCTGTAATATTACCTACTCTAATTTCCTTGCTCATCTTCCTCACCACCTTTCAATTTATTATCTGTTGCACGTGATTTGTTCATCTGATACTCATCCACAAGCGCTATGTTAACGTGGTTTAAGTCAACACGATGAATACTGCCATACCCATTAGGAATAGGCGGTAGTCCATCACGTTTTCTGACTTCATCAATGTTCGTTTTGCCGCTATCAATGTTGATTTTATCGATTTCAGCTTGTGTCTTTTCATCAACTACACGAATTTCTGTTGTATCGAATTTGAATTCTCTTAAGTTATCCGATAGCTCATCATTAAATTTGAAATTCAACTCTGCACATACACACGTAATGTATGGTTTAAGCGTTGATAAGTAGTCTAAGTTAGCGTCTGTGATACTCATGTTAGTTGTTTCAATACCGAATTTATGAAGCGGTATGCCGAACACGCCTGCAATCTCACGTGTAGACGACTTATTCTCTCTGATAAGCTTTAAAACTTCAGTATCAACTTCCAACTGCTCAAAAGCCATCGATTCATCGAGCACCACAACTTTACCTGCTTGTTTAGTGCCACTGAACGCCTTATGAAACTCTGTTCTTGCACGATCACGAGCCTTTTTGTCATTGAGAACGCCACGCATTTTTAAAATACCACCTGCATGTGTACCATTGCGCAAAAAGTTGTTTAGAAAATCTTTACCATTATTATCTGAATCAATCGTTCGACTTAACGTATCAAGCAACGATAAACCATTGATACCGTCCATCGAATAAAACTTAATATCAATCAAGTCCTCAAACTTAATATTACGTTCAATTGACTTGCCATTTTCAGGCACTTGTTTGAAGTTGTAATAATAGGTTCCATTTTTATGCATTTTCAACTCAATCTCAGAAGTCTTACGAAAAATCAAGTCGCAAGGTTCTCCTTTTTTATCGCGTAGAATCTCAATATAGCCATGTGAAGTCAACAACGCATTCGCAAAAACAACCAACTTAAATATATAGCCGTTATAAAAAGCGTTCGGTCTAATATTCAATAGATTGGTTAGCTTATTACTAAAATCAATCTGGCCATTAACCGTCAAACGAATAGGCATACGCGCTAAGTCGGACGCGATCATCATAACTGCCGTAAAAATGTCGCTATGCTTAATGGCTTCAACTGAATCATAATGACGTAAAGGTGTGCCTTGAAAACCTGGTAAAGTTTGAACCATCATTTGCAAGTCTTCTTCGTTATACTGTAAATCACGAGTATTTGAATTGTAAAAGATACCCATTTAATAGTTACCTCCTTTCTTTAGATTCAAAATCGATAATCAAAGCGATAACTATTAACGTAATGCCTGTTGTGATTAAGCCTGCAATCAAATCGAAACCTTTATAAATTGCAAAATTAATAATAAACAGACCAACTAAAAAAAGGATACTAACTAGGTTAGCAACCAATAACTGTAACGCTTGATATAGTTTATTAAAATTCATCTTCACACCACCTAAAAACCAAACTCTTCACTCTCATAAATTGATGACCAATCTTGAACAAACTCGTGCATCCGTGCCTCACTAAACGCCATAATCACTGATATGATTGGGTCTATTTTTTGCCGGTTCATCTTTTTATTAATCTTGACGTTGTCTTCCCCGTCGTAAATCAGCACTGCATTATTGACTGCAATCGTTAATAAGTCATTACCAAAATGTTTGATTGTCTTTTCAGCAACCCACATTCTGAACGCTTTAATCGTTTGTGACAGACTTTTAAAACTTTGACCGACTTCAATCAATGGCCAGTCAATCATCATCGTTTCAATCGTCGTCACAAATGACTGCGCATTCCAGGGGTCATAACAAACAGCTTTAACATTTAGGTTGTATTGATTAACATAATCAAGAATGTAGTCAATCACGCGCTTATAATCAATCATGCCACTTTCAGAGGTTGTTACTTCCGCTTCTCCTTGTTGAACTAGTAATTCATAATTGATTTTGTCACGTTTAGACTTCTGTTCAAGTGATGTTCGCAACCCTATAAATGAATGACTATCGATAACCATATTTCCATTATCCATTGGAATTATAAAACCTACCGACGTTAAGTCGTCTAGTCTTGATAAGTCGACGCCTACATAAACATCTCGGCCATACAAATCGAAATCAGAACGATTTACCTCACTACTTTCCCATTCTTCAATGTTAATCAAGCTATCTTCTTTGTTAGCCTGCCATAGATTAAAGTTTTTAATTAAGATTTTATGGAATGACGTTCCTTTTGCCAGCTCATCTTGAATATCTGTTTTGATATTAGCCAAGATTGTCTCTCGGTGCTCGTCAGACTCAAGCAAAGGCATTGCCTTAATCCACAAAGATTCATCGCTCACTTCTTCTTCCGAGTCCATCTCAGCGCAATACACAAAGTAATTATCAGCTTTAATATCGCCTGTAAGAATTTTAGTAATGTACTTGTATTCTTGATACATCTGACTGTTAAGATTATCGCCAGCGGTTGATATTAGCAATGTGAGTGGGTTCTTTTGAAGTGTCATACCCGTCTTAAATCTTGAGTACATCTCGTCATCAGGCATACTTGCCAGCTCATCTAAAATAGCAACTGTTGGGTCTTTACCATCAACCGCGTCTGGGTTGTTTGACAAAGGCTCAAACACACTTACAGACTCAATATGAGCGATGTCAGTTTTACGAACATCTGTCGTTTTTCGAATGTATTTACTTTTTGAACGAAGTAATTGTATTTGCTGACTTGCCATTTTAAAAATAGTTTGTGCTTGCTTATAAGTTGAAGATGATACGTAGATTTGACGGTTGAATTTAGGATATTGGCCAAAGAGCAATTCATGTAACGACATACCCGATACGATAAGCGACTTCCCTTGCTTGCGTGCCATGCTTATGTAGGCTTTCGTAAATCGTCGGTATCCACCTTTTTTGCGCCAGCCATATAAACTTCCAACAATAAATTTTTGGAATGACATAAGAGGCATAGGCTCATTTGTTTTAGGGTCTGGCAACATTTCAATGAATCGTATCGACTTATTTGCGAGTTCAACATCCCAATAACAGTCTTCAGGTGGGTTCTTTAAGTCGTTTAAATGACGTTTAGCCACTGCTATGTTCTTTCGACTTGCTAAAACTTCTCCACTTACCACTTTCTTTGCATACAAAGTTGTGTGATCAATCATTTTGAATCACTCACAAATTCAGCAAATGGGTCGTCATCTTCTTTTTGTTCAGGTACTACGATTCTTAATCGACTATCAATCGTTAAGCCTAAAGTATTAGCTGATTGTTGCATACGTATAGCTGCTTTTTCTTTAACATTGAACGCTGCATTTGTCTTCATATTACCTCTATCGTCAACAACCAATAGCCCTTGTTCATCCAAGACTTGGCTTGCTTTAACAAAATCACTATAAAAGCTACAATATTGTGCTAATTGCGCTTTATCTAAATTGGAAATTGGTAAGTCTTGCATATGAGGAATGACACGCAGATATTCTTTTTTAGCAATATCATCTAAAAAATCAGGTGGTTGCGTATCTATTTTAGAAAATTTACTAAGCTGAGATTCTTGGCGTTCTTTTTCAAGTATTTCTTCTTTCGTGTAGTTTTTACTTGAATTTGTTAATAGTTTTTTAGGTCTTCCAGCCATAAATTAGCACCTCCAGTCAAATAAAATTTAAATAAAGGGAGATTTTTGAGAAGACGAGTGAGCGCCGTTCTTTGGCTCCTTCTCTACCCACGCCGTCATTTATAGCGGGGGACTTCTCTTTGCTCTCTTTTCGTTTTTCTGTTGTGGCAACTATTGCACAACGGTTGTAAGTTTTCTTTTTCCAGTCTTTTTGACCAGTCAATTTTTGTCGGAATAATGTGGTCTACCATTTCTGCCTGTCGTCCACACAGTTTACATATATAATCATTTTCCATTAGTACCATTTCACGCATATTCTGCCATGCTTTAGATTTATAAAATCTTAAATACTCTGGATCATTACGTTGTCTAATATCGTTATATTTATCATTTACATAAGGCTTGTGCTTATCACAATACCTATCGTTAAATGTTATTAACGTATTGCATGTTGGATGATTGCAACGTCTCATTACTACCATACAGTCACACACTCACTCTATTAATGTCGACAACTAAGTCTGAGTCATCATTAACTATTAATACTTGGTTACCGATAACGTCATGCACTACGAATGTTTGTTCGTTGTATGTAACAGTATCGCCAACGTCTATCAATCTATTCAGTTGATTGTTATAGCTATTAACATTGATACCTGCCACAGTATCTAACATTATGTTGTTAACTGTTGCTATCCCTGCTACTTGCTCTAACACATTTCCTAACATGACAGTTAAGTAATCTATGTCCTCCCACTTCTCATTAACATATTCAGCTGTATCCCCTACAGCTTTGACAAGACCTAGTACATGTGTCTGCTGATCTGTAGATTGTTTTAAAGATTGATACTTATTAAATTCCATAAGTCTCACCTGCCTATTAGTTTGCAAGATAAAAAGAGCCAGGCGTTTAGCCTAGCTCTCACAATAAAAGAATGTAGATCGACACAACCGAACATATTAGGAGTTTACAAAATGAGTCCACAAGCAATCAAAGATACAAAGGGTATATGTGCTTTTCTTGCACACTATCATAATATCAAGAAATAATACGCTCTATGCACAATGCTTGCACACGCTATTTTATTCCAGCTTCATACGCAACGGCTTTAACAAAGTTTTTGCGTATCTTCCCTGCTGTGTTTCTGTGCATGTTACACTCATCCGCAATATGCTCCATCTTCATTTTACGATTAGGCGACCAGTACTTAAGCTGTATCACTTTCTTGTAATCGTCAGGTAGCATGCTATACGCATACTCAATTGCATGTACCATTTCTTCCATATTACGCAACATCTTATTTGTCATAAGCCTTGTTGCCATAATCTCAGTCGTTCGTGTGGGTTCTCCTGATTGAAGCGGCCCATATATAATGTTTTCATCTTCCATCTTTGTGGGGTTGAGAATTTCCAATCTCAGTCTCTTAATCTCACGTTTGGTCGATTCTAAATTGTATATTTCACTTTCAATATATCTGAAAGTCCCAGCTTTAATATCGGTCATCTTACGCCTCCGTGTTTAATTCTCAAGATATAATTCTGTGTTTACCGGAAACTCTATCACATTGTAATCTTTATAAAAATGTTCTATAGTATGCTCAAGCTTATTCCGCTCTGTTGGGTCTGGCAAGAATCCTTTGTATCTCTGCGGTATAACTATAACCTCTTTTTTGCTATCTCTAATTATTACCTTAAACACTACTCACTCACCTCCGCTCTAATGTTATTCAAATCAACCTGGTCTAGCGAACTGAATGGCTCATCCACTTCATCATTCGCTGTTAAATGAATGTATAGTTCATATGCTACAAGTGCAGTT